>JACQTM010000237.1 GCA_016210825.1 Hyphomicrobiales bacterium | reverse complement strand
GCCCAACGGCAATAGGGACAATAGGGCGTAGTATAAATTTCGACTGAATTCATAAAAACATCCTGAAAGGCAGTGCGCACTATATGGTCGCGCTGGCCGCATCCACAACCCGGGCGAACACCAGAATATCGACGCTCGCCGCCCCCCCGCGTAGCAGCGCCCGCGCGCAACTATCGGCAGTCGAGCCGGATGTCAAAACGTCGTCGATCAAGACCACGTGACGGTTACGAATCTCCGCCCTGCCATTCGGTGTGACGCGGAATGCGCCCTGCACGTTTTCAGCGCGTTCGGTCTTCGACAATCCAACTTGCTGCGCCGTTGCCTTGATCCGCCTGAGTGCCTCTTGGGCTATGGGCACACCGCTAGTCTCTGAGATGCTTTTTGCAAGCGCTGCGGATTGGTTAAAGCGCCGCGCCCACAATCGCCGCCAGTGCAATGGCACCGGCACGAGTATGTCGGCGTCGTCGAGTAGCATGATGCCAGCGCGCGCCATCCAGCGGCCCATGATCGGGGCGAGATCGAGACGATCGCCGTATTTCAGGGAATGCACCAGGGCGCGGGCAATCTGGTCATAGCGCACGGCCGCGCGTGCCCGCGCATAGGCCGGCGGATCAGCGATTGCCTGCATCGACAGGATACCGGGGCCGGGATCGTAGGCGAAGGGAATGCCGAGGCGTTCGCAATAGGGCGGCGCAATAAACGCGAGCTTCGACCAACAAGATGCGCACAGGCCCTCGCCGCCGCCGAGCGGCTCGCGGCATGCTGGGCAGAGCGCAGGCAAGGCGAGATCGAGCGCGATCCGGAACGGAGCGCGCAATGCCATCAAGATCCGCGCCAGGCGCGAGTAAACGATATCTCCGGTGTAAGCAGGCTGCATTGGCGAACGCTACCGCGCCGCTGCCAACGTCACAATAATTTCTATATGGTGCGGGCGATGTCTGAATCTTCAGCGCTGGTCAACCGTACATTATTGCGCACCCGCTACCGCCGGGCCGTGGCGCTGGGGGGTGCGACATTTCTGCTCGAACAGGCGGCGGATGATCTTGCCGAACGTCTGTCCGTGGTGCTGCGCCGCTTCGCACGCGCGATAGATCTTGGCACGCCGGGCGATCATGTACGGCGCCTGCTTTTGGAGAAGAAACTCGTCGAATCTATCGTTGGCGCCGCAACCGGTTACTATGCGGGATCCCCTGGTGTGATCGCCGATGAGGAAGCGCTGCCGTTCGCGGACGGTTCGCTCGATCTCGTGGTCTCGGCGCTGGCGCTGCAGTTTGTTAATGATTTACCCGGCACGCTGGTGCAGATCCGGCGCGCGCTCAAACCTGATGGGCTTTTCCTTGCGGCGTTATTTGGTGGTGAGACGCTTACCGAATTGCGCCAAGCATTTGCTACAGCGGAAGCCGAAGTCGAGGGTGGCGTCTCACCGCGCGTTCTGCCGTTCGCGAATTTGCGCGATCTTGGCGCACTGTTGCAACGCGCGGGATTTGCGTTGCCTGTTACCGATATCGATCGATTGACGGTGCGCTATACGGACGCACTCGCGTTGATGCACGATCTTCGGCGCATGGGGGCGACCAATGTATTGATCGAGCGTCGCCGCACGCCGCTCAAGCGTGCGACCCTTCGGCGGGTTGGAGAAGTTTACGCTGAGCATTTTTCCGATACCGATGGCCGTGTGCGGGCGACCTTCGAGATCATCTGGCTGTCCGGCTGGGCGCCGCACGAAAGCCAGCAACAGCCGCTCAAGCCTGGTTCTGCGCGGGCGCGTCTCGCAGACGCACTCGGCACGATAGAAATTCCGGCGGGAGAAAAGGCTCGCCGCTAACCACGCCGCGATCAGAGGAGTTGCGCGATTTTGTCGTAGAGCGTTGTCTTTACCGAATCACCGAGACCAAACACCGTTGCGGCTATTGTAGCTGCCACGCCCGCGGCGACTAAGGCATACTCAATCGCCGTGGTGCCGCGTTCGTTGCAGCTGAAGGTACAGATGGCGCGAAGGACGATAACTTTTGTCCTCATAAGTTCTGTTCCTTGGGCTTTTTATTATTCACAGCAGCGTCGTCAGGTGTGACACCATCGGCTCGTCCGCAGGCGGCATCGGATAGTCGCGCAAGCGGTTGGGCCGTACCCAGGCTAGCCGCGTATGGATTTTCGCGCTCGTCTGCCCCTCCCATCGCCGACACACATAGAGTGGCATGAGGAGATGAAAGTCTGGATAGGCATGGCTTGCGAATGTCAGGGGCGCGAGACAATCCTCACTGACAGTTATTCCTAGTTCCTCCTGCAATTCCCGTATCAGGGTCTGTTCCGGCCGCTCGCCGGACTCGACCTTGCCGCCGGGAAACTCCCACAAGCCGGCCATCGGCCTTCCCGGCGGACGTTCGGCGATGAGCACGCGCCCATCGGCGTCGATGAGCGCGCAGGCGGCAACAAGAACGAGTTTCGCGCTCACCTTAGCCTGCCTTCGACCCTAGCCGGATCGTCGCTAAAAGCGGCTTAGTGGCCGCGGTTAATGATTGCTCAAGACCGATAATCGCTGTTGATGGCGACATAGTCCTTGGTCAAATCGCAGGTGAGCACGCGATCGCGACCACGGCCGAGACCGAGCGCGACTTTCAGTGCGATCTCCGGCTTCTTCATTGCCGCGGATACTGCAGCCTCGTCGTAGGCCGGATCGCGCTCACCCCGGTGCGCCACGCGAATGCCGCCGAACCAGATGGAGAGCTTGTCGCGGTCGGCCGGTTCGCCGGCCCTACCTACGGCCATGACCACACGGCCCCAATTGGCATCCTCGCCCGCTATCGCCGTCTTCACCAGCGGAGAATTTGCGATCGACATAGCAATGCGCCGCGCCGATGCTTTCGAAACAGCCCCTTCAACAATGACCTCAACGAGCTTACGCGCGCCTTCGCCATCGCGTGCGATCTGCTCGGCGAGATTGGCGAGCACGGCAACCAACGCCTTATGGAATCCCGCGAGGCGCTTGTCGCTGGCCCTTGCAATGTTCGGTGCGCCGCGCGCGGCGGCGGTGCCGGTGGCAAATGCCATCAACGTATCGGATGTCGAGGTGTCGCCATCCACGGTCACCGCGTTGAGTGTATCGGTGACGCTTTCGGAAAGAATTCTCTGTAGGGTCGGCGCAGTGATCGGCGCGTCGGTGAAGACGAAGGCGAGCATCGTTGCCATGTCCGGCGCGATCATGCCGGCACCCTTGGCAATGCCGTTGATCGTGACCGTAGCCGCGCCGAGCTTCGCATGTGCGGTTGCAACCTTGGCGAAAGTGTCGGTGGTCATGATTGCTTTGGCTGCTTCGAGGAAGTGGCCGCCCGTTACCTCCGCGACAAGGCGGGTCATGACGCCTGCAAATTTACGCGCATCAAGCGGCTCACCGATCACGCCTGTTGAAGCGAGAAAAACATCATTCGTCTTGCAGCCGGAAGCCCTGGCGGCAAGCTCAGCGGTGAGCTTGGTTGCCGCACGCCCGCTTTTACCCGTAAACGCATTGGCATTCCCGGAATTGACCACGAGCGCACGCGCCTTGCCGGCCTTTATGCGGGCGCGGCACCACTCGACGGGTGCTGAGGGACATTTTGAACGCGTAAATACACCAGCCGCCGTGGTACCTCGATCGAACAGCGCGAGCAGTACGTCGGTGCGGCCGGCATAGCGAATTCCCGCGGCGCCGGTTGCAAGCCTGACGCCATCGATCGGCGGCAAAATGGGAACGTTTTTCGGAGCCAGGGGGGAGACAGCGGTGGACATGATTTCCTTCGTCATTCCGGCCGAGACTGCCGATGCGTGCGGCGCAGGCAGGCGATGGCCGGAATCCATAACCCCAGTATCCGTTATGATTGCAAGACCTGTGAATATGGATTCCGGGTTCGCGGACTGACGCCCACGCCCAGAATGACGAGAAGATCGATCAATTCTTCTTTGGCTCGGCGGGCTTATCTTCCGGCTTTTTGTCCATGCGCTCGATCTTGGCTTCCGCACGTAGCTTCTGGATCATCTCGGCCTGTGCCTTGCGCTGCACAAAGGTCTCGATCTGGTCCTTGACCTTATCGAATTCAGGGACCGGCTTGCTGCGCTTGTCCTCGACTTTTAGGACGTGCCAACCGAACTGAGTTTTGATCGGCTCGGAGATCTGGCCTTTGTCGAGTTTGAATGCCGCATTGGCGAATTCCGGAACCATTTGTTCCTTGGAAAAATAATCGAGATCGCCGCCATTCTGCTTGCCGGACGGATCCTCGGTGAGTTCGCTTGCGAGTTTGGCGAAGTCTTCGCCTTTCTTCAGGCGGTCGATGGCCGCTTTGATCTTGGATTCAGCTTCCTTGCTCGCTTTCTCATCGCTCGGATCGGCAACGCGAAACAGGATGTGACGCGCACGCACTTCCTTTTCGTCGCCCATCTGTTTTGTGGCTTCCTCGTAGACCTTACGCATCGCGGCGTCGGTCACCGCCGCCTTGGCCTCCTGCTGCAGCAGCGCCTCCATCAGAAGCTTGGTGCGCGCGAGCGCGACTTTCTTCTTGAATTCGGCGGTGTCGCCGAGCTTCTTTCCCTCGGCGGCCTTGGCAACCAGGATCATGTCGGCGACGTAGGTTATGAGATAGTCGCGCTTGGCGTCCGACGGCATTGTTTGCAACTGCGAGCCGATATCCTCTTCAGCGGCGGTCAAATCGCTCTGCTTGATCTCAACGCCATTAACCTTGGCGACCACGGGATCATTTTGCGCCAGCGCTGATTGCGCGGGCACGAGGATCAACACCAACGCAGCGATTAGGACGGCAAAACTTGCGCGCCGTGCAAATGCCGGAAAATTCGAATTCGAGCAAGCGAGAGGCGAGGTCATGGACGTGTGTCCTTTACGCTGATCTTGTTCGTAACGAGTGCCTCATCAGCGCACGGCGCTGAAGGCGGCGGACTTGTCGCGCAAACATGCGCGCTTGGCAATGGCCGGCGCGATTATGGCCTTAACGAGACCGTGATTGCGGGGCGTTGCCGGTGCGCGGGCGATGCGAGGGGCCAGCATCAGCACGGCCATGGGGCGCGTCGCATTTGCCGCTGATTGACAAGGGTTTTACCCCCACCTATCTCTGCCCATATTCCGGCTGCAAAGCCATAATGTACCCGTACTCCCGGGTGCAGCGGGCTCCCGCCGCTGGCCGGGTCGAATGTCGTTGCTCTAACGGACAATCGGCCATATCCGAAGGTGGTTCCAATCATTCGTTTGGGCCGCGTCGTGACTAAAGAAACCACCGCGTACGTTTGGGAAAAGGAATTCGCATGATCGGCGCCGTCGCCCGCAAGCTGTTCGGTTCCGCCAACGATCGGCGCATCCGCAGCTATATGCCGCGAGTCGATGCGATCAATGCGCTGGAACCCGAGCTTGCCGGACTTTCCGACGATGCTCTGCGCGCGCGCACGGCTGCCTTCAAGAAGGAGATCGAGGACGGCCAGGCGCTCGAAGACATTCTGGTACCCGCCTTTGCGACCGTGCGGGAGGCGGCGAAGCGCACGCTCGGGCAGCGACATTTCGACGTGCAGCTGATCGGCGGCATGGTGCTGCACGAGGGCCGCATCTCCGAGATGAAAACCGGTGAAGGTAAAACGCTGGTCGCGACACTTCCGGTCTATCTCAACGCGCTCGCCGGCCGCGGTGTCCATGTCGTTACTGTCAACGACTATCTTGCCAAGCGCGACGCCGAATGGATGGGACAGATCTACAAGTTCCTCGGCCTTTCCGTCGGCGTAATCGTGCACGGCCTCGACGACGAACAACGAAAGGCGGCGTACGATTGCGACGTCACCTACGGGACCAACAACGAGCTCGGCTTCGATTATCTGCGCGATAACATGAAGTATCGACTCGAGGATATGGTCCAGCGCGGGCACATCTACGCAATCGTTGACGAAGTGGATTCCATCCTGATCGACGAGGCGCGCACCCCGCTCATCATTTCCGGTCCGCTCGATGACCGGTCCGATTTTTACAACACTATCGATGCCTTCATTCCCAAGCTCGACAAAAGCGACTTCGAGGTGGACGAAAAGCAACGCACGGTGACTTTGACCGAAGTGGGCATGGAGAAGTTGGAGAACCGCCTGCGCGAAGCCAACCTGCTCAAAGGCGATTCGCTTTATGACGTGGAGAACGTCTCAACCGTTCACCACGTCAACCAAGCCTTGCGCGCGCATAAGCTGTTCATGCGCGATAAAGATTACATCGTGCGCAATGGCGAGGTCGTTATCATCGACGAGTTCACCGGCCGCATGATGCCCGGACGGCGCTATTCGGAAGGCCTGCACCAGGCTCTCGAGGCCAAGGAGCATCAGCCGATCCAGCCCGAGAACCAGACGTTGGCCTCGATCACGTTCCAGAATTATTTCCGCATGTACGAGAAGCTCGCAGGTATGACCGGTACGGCGCTCACTGAGGCCGACGAGTTCCTCGACATTTACGGCCTCGAAGTCATCGAGGTGCCGACCAACATGCCGCTCATCCGCGACGACCAGGACGACGAGGTCTATCGCACCGCTGCCGAAAAATACCGCGCCATCATCGGGTTAATCCAGGATTGCAAAACGCGCGGCCAGCCGGTGCTGGTGGGCACGACATCAATCGAGAAATCAGAGCATCTAGCCGAGTTGCTGCGCAAGGAAGGCTGGGAGCCGCACGACTTCACCGACCCCAACGCCTTTGCCGCGCTCTACAGTGGTGATGAGGGGGCATCCAAGGCCAAGGTCTTCGCCATCCTGAACGCGCGCTATCACGAGCAGGAAGCCTATATCGTGGCGCAAGCAGGCGTGCCCGGTGCGATCACGATCGCCACCAACATGGCCGGCCGCGGTACCGACATCCAACTCGGCGGCAATGCCGATATGCGCATCAAGCAGGAATTGGTTGGTGTTGAAGGCGCCGAGCATGAGCGCCGCGTCAAGGAGATTCGCGAACAGGTCGCCCGCCTCAAGGACAAGGCGCTTGGCGCCGGCGGGCTCTTCGTGCTGGGCACCGAGCGCCATGAAAGCCGGCGCATCGACAACCAGCTGCGCGGCCGCTCGGGCCGACAAGGCGATCCCGGCCGCTCCAAATTCTTTCTCTCGCTCGAAGACGACCTGATGCGTATTTTCGGCTCGGACCGCCTCGATTCCATGCTCAAGAAGCTGGGTCTCAAGGAAAACGAGGCGATCGTCCATCCCTGGATCAACAAGGCGCTGGAAAAAGCGCAGCAGAAGGTCGAGGCGCGCAACTTCGATCTGCGCAAGAACATTCTGAAATTCGACGATGTGATGAATGATCAGCGTAAAGTCATCTTCGACCAGCGCATCGAACTGATGCGCGACGAGGCGGTGGTCGAGACGGTGGGTGACATGCGTTTCGCCGTCATCGAAACGCTTGTCAGCAAACATGTGCCCGAGAACGCCTATCCGGAGCAGTGGGACGTCGCTGGGTTGAAGGAAGAGCTCAATCGCGTGCTCGGCCTTGATCTGCCGGTCGATCAATGGGCGAAGGAAGAGGGGATCGCCGACGAGGAACTACGCACGCGCATCGAACGCAAAGCCGATGAACACATGGCTGCGAAGGCGGCGCAGTGGAGCCCGGACGTTATGCGTTACGTGGAGAAGTCTATTCTCCTGCAAACCCTGGATCACCTCTGGCGCGAACATCTCGTCATGCTCGAGCATCTGCGCCAGGTGATCGGACTGCGCGGATATGGCCAACGCGACCCGCTCAACGAATACAAGGCGGAGGCCTTCAGTCTGTTCGAGGCGATGATCGACCATCTTCGCGAGGCGGTCACCGCGCAATTGATGCGCGTGGAGATCGTTCAAGGCACGCCACCAGAGGAACCTGCCGACAAGCTGCCGTATATGGAAGCGCACAAGGTTGATCCGATTACCGGCGAGGACGAAATGGCATTGGCGACGCTCGCGCCGGCCTTGGCTGGCAACCCCAACGGTGCGCAAGGCGCCTTGGCGCGCGATCCAAACAGTCCTACGAGCTGGGGCAAGGTTGGCCGCAACGAAGCCTGTCCATGCGGCTCCGGGAAGAAATACAAGCATTGCCACGGCCGATACGCTTAAGCACCGTGATCGGTATGGCCGAAACTGAGCGCCCCGCTATTGCGGGGCGTTTTTACTTCGATTCTTCAAATTCGACGCGCGATTATCGGAAGCTTCCGACAGGCACCGTGGCCTGCGCGCCAGCCAGTAAGCTGGCGCTGGAGAAGGTGGCGACCGGCGCTTCACGTGAGGCCGTGCGCACCGGCGGGCGAATGGGCTCGGGTTTGGCTTCCTGAATCGGCGGTGCTTGCCGCTTGGGCTCTTTTTGCCCCACGACCGGAGCGGGCTGCGGCCGAATGGCACCGTGCACCGGGGCGGTTTGCGCAACTGTGCTTGGCACAGATTTTGGCGCTGCCGGCTTGGCCGCGGCGACAGGCGGCGCCGCGATATCCAGCGGTTTCTCTGAACTACGGGGTGCGGCTGCCGATGATGGTCGGGCAGTTACAGAATCTCTTGGCGCAGATTGCGTCTGAATCGGCGCCTGGACTTGCGGCTTCGGTTCTGGCTGCGGTTGCACGGCGGCTTGAACCTGCGGTTTCGCATCGGGGGCGGGCGCTGCCTTAGCGCCAAAGAGATTATTGAATAAGCTCGGCTGTGCGGCCGGCCGGGCCGGCGCCGTCGCAGGTGCAACACTGGCAACCTGCATGGTTGAGGGCTGCGACAACGGCCGCGGTGCCGGCTGTGGTACCGGATGCGACTCGGACTCCGGTACCTTGGCCGTTTGAAATGACGCGGGCGGCAAAGCAGGCTTACGAACAGTAGCGACGGCTACCGGCGCGGCTTCTTCGTCCTTCGGTTCCGGCGCGGCGCGCGGCACCGGCACGTGGGTGGGAAGTGAAGCAACAGCGGTTTCTGTGGGCTCGGGT
>JACQTM010000233.1 GCA_016210825.1 Hyphomicrobiales bacterium | reverse complement strand
TGACGCTGCACTGCCCGCCTGGCCAGGTATATGACCTCGCCAATTTCCTGCGCGAGAAGGGCGCGGAAGCGGTCTCGGTGGTTGAAATCGAATATGTCTTCTCGCTCGACAATCCGCTTTATGACAAATTGAGAGCGGCGCTTCGCACTTGATCGCGGGAGGCGCGCGCGTGCTGCTCACCTAGCGCGGACGAAAAACGACGAAATGCGAGAGTGAAAAATTGACAAGAAAGCTGACCAGAATGGCGATGAGCTTAGCGGCGATGACAGGCATGAAATATGAGCCAATCACCAGCGTCGTGGTGTTGGCAACCACGCCGGCGATGCCCGAGGCGACGAATGTGCCGTAATCGCGCCATCGCAGCTGTCGGCCGGATTCCGTCGAAAAGGTAATGAAGGAATTCATCACATAGGAACCCGAGACTGCGACCAGCCAGGCAAACACGTTCGCGGGCACCAGCGGAACGGAAAAGACCCCATAGGCGAGCAGAAATACGCCGAGATCGACCAAGGAATTGACGACGCCGATGACAGCGAAGCTTGCCGCCTTGAGAACGACGGCGCGACGGCGCCAGGCGTCCCTGAGGCGATCGATGAGTCCTGTGATTCCGTTCGACATCGGCTTTCGCTTAGCACGTTCGCCGCGTGCCACCCAATCCATTGACAGACGCATTGGACCAGTTCGATTCCTCGACATTAAAAGCCGCAGGGGCGGGGACGCGCGACACGGAAATTTGCTTGCGCTATCTTAGATGACGTTTAGGGAAACGGCGGCATGACCGGGAATGCCACCAGACAGATGAGCGTAGCCGATGCGGCGAAAGCCGGCCTTTCGGTTGTCGTTCCGCTCTTTAACGAGGCCGCAGGGCTCGAACAATTCCATGAAAAGTTGGCCGAGGCGCTCGGGCGGCTGAAAGCCAAGCGCGGCCTCAATTGCGAGATCGTCTACGTCGATGACGGCAGCAGCGACGCCTCGTTCAAACTCGCGCGCGGCCAGCCGGCCGCGGGCGCGGACGTTCAGGTGCTTTCGCTCTCGCGCAATTTCGGCAAAGAGGCGGCGCTGATGGCCGGGTTACAGCATATTCGCTTCGGGGCCGTGCTGTTCATGGATGGCGACGGCCAGCACCCTCCGGCTCTGATCGACACACTCGCCGGCCACTGGCTCGATGGCGGTTATGACGTCGTCTATACGGCTAAGTCGCACCGCGCGAGCGAGCCAATGCTACGGCGCTTCGGCGTCAAAGGCTTCTACGCGCTGATCAACTGGCGCTCCCGCGCGAAAATTCCCGAGGATGCCGGCGATTTCCGGCTGCTCTCGCCGCGTGCCGCAGATGCGCTACGGCAAATGCCGGAGCGCAACCGTTTTTTCAAGGGGCTCGCTACTTGGATCGGCTACCGGCAGATCCGCGTCGATTACGAGCCGGCGTTGCGTGCCCACGGCAAGACCACATGGAATTTGACCTCGCTGATCGGATTGTCGATCGAAGGACTGACATCGTTTTCGGTTGCGCCGTTGCGGCTCGCCAGCCTGCTCGGCGTTCTCTTAGCCGCGGTGGCGTTGATCTTCGGCGCCGCGATCCTGTTCGAAACGGTGTTCTATGGCAAATCCGTGCCCGGTTATCCCTCGCTGGTCGTCGGCCTGATGGTGATCGGCGGCGTGCAGCTGATCATGATCGGCATCGTTGGGGAATATATCGGCAAGATTTTATCCGAAATCAAAGCGCGGCCGAACTATTTCGTCGCCGAGCACAGCGTGAAGACCGCGCAGCAAGACAGCGCGGATAGCGCGAAAAAACACGCCGCGGCAGAGTGAGCGGACGTTGGCGCACATCACCGGGACTACCCATGTGACGGCGGAACGGAGCAGGCGCATCTGGCTGTGCGCCGATGACTATGGCATTTCACCCGGTGTCAATCGCGCTATTCGCGATCTCCTCGCCCAGGGGCGTATCAATGCAACGTCGGTGATGGTGGTCGCGCCATCGTTTGGGCAGTCCGAAGCCAAGTCACTCGCCACGCTCGGCGCGGATGGACGCCGCGCCGCCCTCGGCCTGCATGTCACGCTGACCGCGCCGTTTCGGCCGCTCTCCGCGGATTACGGACCATGCCAGGATGGGGCCTTCCTCATGCTCGGCGCGACGTTGCGCGCGGCGTTCCTGCACCGGTTGAACCGGCAAGCGCTGGTGGCGGAGGTTGCCGCGCAAGTGCAAGCTTTCGCTGACGCGCTCGGCCGGACGCCGGATTTCATTGATGGTCATCAGCATGTCCATCTTTTTCCTCAAGTACGCGATGCCGTATTGATGGTAGCGAGGGACAAGGCGCCGAAGGCCTGGCTGCGGCAATGCGGGCGGATGTCGCCGTTGCGTGGAGCATTGAGCGATCGCAAGGGACTTTTTCTTGAGTTCCTCAGTTTCAACTTTCGTCGCCGTGCCCGCGACTTCGGCTTGCGTACCAATCCAGCCTTCGCCGGAACCTATGATTTCGCGCGACGGGCGGATTTCGCCGCCATGTTCCCGGCGTTCATTTCAGACTTGCCCGATGACAGCGTCGTCATGTGCCATCCCGGTTTCGTCGATGAGGAGCTTGCGCGGCTCGATACGCTGACCGCGCCGCGCGAGCGGGAATACGCCTATTTCGCTGACAGCCGTTTTCCCGAAATCCTGAAATCTCAAGGCGTCGCATTGGCTTGAGACGATGGCCGCCCGGCCTCCAATTTTTCATCATCCTGCCATACCACTCGAACCGAACGATCCCCACATATCCGCACCGGGGGGCAGAGGGAGGTCGTTGATGACACCGACTGAACGCGAAATGGTCGCCGATTTGTTCGACCGTCTTGCCAAGCTTGAGAAGACCGAGCGTGATCCGCAAGCCGAGCGCGCTATCGCCGATGGCCTCGCGCATGCGCCCAACGCCATTTATCCGCTGGTGCAAACGGTGCTGGTCCAGGATCGGGCGTTGAAAGACGCCGATGCGCGCATTCGCGAACTTGAGGCCGCGCTCGGCGAGACCCCGCGCGAGGGCAGTTTCCTCGACAACATGCGCAACGCCGTGCTCGGGCGGCGCGATGAGCCGCGCGGGTCCGTCCCGTCGATGCGCGCGGGCGTCGCGTCCGAAACCGTTGGCGGGCAAACCCCGCCGGAGCGCCCCTCGGGCACCGGCTCGTTCCTCGGCACGGCGGCGGCCGCAGCCGTCGGCGTCATCGGCGGCGCACTGCTGCTTGACAGCATCCGTTCGATGGCCACGGGACGCCAAGCTGCATTAAACGACCAGGATTCCGC
>JACQTM010000245.1 GCA_016210825.1 Hyphomicrobiales bacterium | reverse complement strand
GGCGCGCGGCACCGGCACGTGGGTGGGAAGTGAAGCAACAGCGGTTTCTGTGGGCTCGGGTTGTATCACAGGCGTTGCACCCGGCTCAGGCATGCGAATGCCGGGGGCGGTTTGCCTTGTAGCCGCGCCAGAATCGCGCGGCAGGCGAATGATCGGAATCGATTTTGGCAAGGAAGCAAGCGCACGGATATTGCCGTTGCCATCGCCCAGTTCCTGTCCGCCAAGTGCAGCCGCGAAAAGCGGATTCATGCCACCATCGACACCGGCCCTGGCTGGAACAGTCGGGGTATTGCGCGCGATCAATCCCGCGAGCTGGATGTCGTCCCGCCGCTGCTTTTCGTTGACTGCGTCAGCGATCTCCTTCGGCACTTCGAAGACCGGACACTTGCCCTTGTTGTTGAAATGCATTGGTGTCGAACTTCCTGCCGGCGCTGCCGCGTTGAAGACGTAGCGCTTTTCGCAGACGTCAACCTTTGGTTCGAGATGCGTCGCCTCGAAATGGTCGTTGCCCGTCTTTAGCATCTTCCAGAAGGCGAAATGCGGACTGTTGCGGTGCTTGGCGAGGTTGGCCGGCGTCATGCGGAACGGATAGAGCTGCGACTGGAAAGAGCGTTGCCCGCCAAAAAATGACTCGCGCCCGAGCGCATAAATTTCGGTGATTTGTTCGTCGGTCATGGCGTAGCAGCCGCGCGACGAGCAATCGCCATGAACCATCAGATGCGCGCCGGTACGGCCCCAGGCTTGATCGTAGGCATTTGGAAAGCCGAGATTGAACGACAGATAATATTCGGAATTCGGGTTCATCTGCCCGCGCGTGATCGAATAGAAACCCTCCGGTGCCTGACGGTCGCCTTCTTTAATCTTGGGTCCGAGATCACCCGACCAGCGGCAGATTGGATAAGTCTTGAGTAGCGCGAAGCGGCCGGTGCGGTCTTCCTTCCACACTTCGAGTTCGGCCTCTTCCTTGAACAGGCGGACCAGGATCGGGGAATCCTTAGCCATGTTCTTCTTTTGAATCTCGGCAAGCATGGCTTCCGGGAGCGGCTTCATCGCGCGCGACGCATAAGTGGGATTGTCGGTTTCGCAGCCGGCAAGCGTCAACGCGACGACAATTGCCGCCGACGCCATGAGCGTGCGAACCAAATGACGAGAAGGGGTCAACGCGAAACTCCCCGGACCTGCAGGCTGTCCCGAGCCTTCATTGCTTGATGGTTACCCCTAAGGTGCTGTGTTCGCAAGGGTAAAGCCCCTCCCCCACGCTTTGTTGAACATGGATACGGTGAATGAAAGGTAAAATTACGACCAAATATGAAGAAATTCTGAACGAACATGCCTTGACGTAGGACAAGCCGGCAGCTGCGCGCCGATATCGGTCCCTGAGCCGGAGGGACCGGGGATGCTGTCCGTCCGGTCAGACGATAGATCGGCCGATGGCAAGAAACTTTTCCCGGCGCTGACGGCGCAACGCCGCGCGATCAAGGTGCTTTAGCCCTGTGAAAGCCGCGGCGATCGCATCGCCGGTTGCGGCAATTGCCGCGGCCGGATCCCGGTGCGCGCCACCGATCGGTTCGCCGACAATGTCGTCGATGACACCGAATCGCACGAGGTCTTGCGCAGTGATTTTCATATTCGTTGCCGCGTCCTGTGCCTTACTTGTGTCGCGCCAAAGAATCGAAGCCGCACCCTCCGGTGAGATCACACTGTAGATCGCGTGCTCCAACATCAGCACACGATTGGCGGTGGCGATCGCAATAGCACCGCCGGAACCGCCCTCACCGAGGATAACTGCGACATTGGCTACACTGAGCGAGAGGCATGCATCGGTCGAACGGGCGATAGCTTCGGCTTGACCACGTTCCTCCGCGCCGATGCCGGGATATGCACCGGCCGTGTCAACCAGCGCAAGCACCGGGATATCGAAGCGGTCGGCCATATCCATCAGCCGTACGGCTTTGCGATAACCTTCCGGTCGCGCCATGCCGAAGTTGTGCTTAAGCCGGCTTTCCGTGGACGAACCTTTCTCGTGGCCGATGACGCAAATGCTTTCGCCGCGAAAACGGCCGAAGCCGCCGACAATTGCTTCGTCCTCGCCAAATTTTCGGTCGCCTGCAAATGGCATAAAGTCGGTCACCAGTGTGCCGATCACGTCGAGACAATGCGGACGTTGCGGATGCCGCGCGACTTGGGTCTTTTGCCAGGGTGTTAGATCAGCGTAGAGTTCTGCAAGCGCCTGTTTCGCTTTGGCTTCGAGCCGTGCAATCTCCTCCTCGATGCCGACGGCATTGCCGCTCTCCTGCATTGTGCGCAGCTCCTCGACCTTGGCCTCGAGCTCAGCCACGGGTTTTTCGAAATCGAGATAACTGCGCATGAAGTTAAAAACGCCGATCCGGGGGTCTGTGCGGAAAAATAAGCCGCGGCCAGCGAAACTGGCCTTTGCGGGCGGTTCAAGTCAAGCAAACTAGCTTACAGGCGAGCGTAAACGCTGCCGCCTGCGCTGGATTAACCGCGAATGCATTGTGAGCCAAGCGATTAACCCGACCGAAAGGGGAACCATTCACCAATTGCCATGCAATTGGATTGTCCGAGCTATCTGCAGCCGATGATGGAACCGTTTTTGCTCCTAACTCCGTAGAGCCTCGGATGAGGCGATGGTCAGGATGCTTCGCGGTCCTGCGCCAGCCGGCAAAGCATCGCGAAATCTCGAATTGAAACGCTAACGCTAGTATCGAGTCCAAATGTCCGTAATTGAGACGCCAGCTATTGACGAATTGGGTATTGGTGCGCGCCCTGGATATGCCGCCGCAGGCGGGCCAGTTCGTGAATTGGTTAACATCGAGACGGTTCCTGGAGATGCCTGGGCAGCGCTCGCCGAGCGTGCGATTGAGCCGAATGTCTTTTTCGATCCGAATTGGGCCCGTGCTGTTGTGCGCCATGCGCGCGGCCATGCTGGCGCCAAGGCACTCCTCGTGTGGGCCGATGCGCGCCGCGAGCACTTGATCGGTCTTCTTCCGGTTACCTCGGCTTGGCACGCGCTACGTTTACCGGTGCCAGTGCTGGTCGCTTGGCAGGCTTATGCGCCACTTACGACGCCGTTGCTCGATCGCGATGCCACGAACAAAGCAGCGCACGGCCTGCTTGATGCCGCAGCAAAAGCGGGTGCCGTGGCCTTGCTGCTGCCGCATCTCCCCGCGTCCGGCGCTACAGCTGCAACATTGCGGCGCGTATTGGAGAAACGCGGCGCGGCTCCGAAAGAGATTTCGCGCTATGCGCGCGCGCGGCTTGATGCTAGGCAGGATCCACAAAATGTCCTGCGACATGCACTGAGTGCTAAGAAACTGAAAGAGCTGCGCCGCCAGCGCCATCGGCTCGCCGATAACGGCGCCGTGACCTTCGAAGTTGCACGCAAGCCGGCAGAGATCAGCGTAGCGCTTGAGGATTTTCTTGTACTCGAATCCGGAGGCTGGAAGGGACAACGCGCCACCGCGCTCGCAAAGCATGATGGCGACAGCACCTTCATTCGCGAGGCAGCGGCCGAACTTGCAGTGCATGGCAAAATTTTGATTGCGACTTTACGCCGTGGCGGGACGCCGGTTGCCGGTGGCATCATGCTGCGACAGGGGCATCGCGCCTTTTTCTTCAAGATTGCCCACGACGAACGGCTTTCGAAAATGTCGCCCGGGGTCCAGCTTACGCTCGACATGACACAACACGTCTGCGCCGATGCGCGAATTGACGATGTTGATTCCATGGCCCACGCCAGTCATCCAATGATCAATCATATCTGGCGCGAGCACCTTGAGCTTGTCGATCTCTATGTTCCGATTTGTCTCGACGATCCGAACTTGACATTAATCCGCCGCCTCATCGTCGCCCGCAACGTAACGCGCGAAGTCATTGCCAGCGCCTTTCGATGTTTGCGCGCGATCAAGGAGAAATATCGATGAACATTATCGAACCCGTCGACGCCTCGTCATTCGATAAAGCGTTCCCGATACAACCTTTCACCATTCGCCATGCTTTCGCCGGCAACCCACTGTTTGCTTTGCCGCGCATTGTCGATCTGGTGCGCGAATTGCCGCGCGATCAGATCGAATACAATTCCGGTAAGGCCGAGATTGACCAGGATCCCAATACTGTTCCTTTCATCGATCTCAAGCCAGAAGAAGTCGTTCACCGGATTGAGACCTGCGGCGCCTGGATGGTGCTCAAGCGCGTCGAGATGCATCCTGCCTATCGCGCGCTGCTACACGAGGCGCTGTTGTCGGTCGCGAGAGGCCGCGGCAACGCGAGCCTTAGGGAGGCCGGCTTCGAGGATGTACGCGGATTTCTATTCGTCTCTTCACCGAACTCAACGACGCCGTTCCATATCGATAGCGAAGATAATTTTTTCATTCACATCCATGGCGAAAAATTCTTCAATATCTACGACAATAGCGATCGTTCGATCGCGTCGGAAGAAACGATCGAGCATTCGATCGCCAAGCACCGCAACGTTTCCTATGACAAGAAGTTTGACGCGAAATGCATGGCTTATCGACTGCTGCCTGGCGACGGCGTTTTCGTGCCCTATCAGTGGCCACATTGGGTGCGCACCGCGAACAGTCACTCGATTTCACTTGCAATCACTTGGAAAACCAAAGACGTGCAAAGGCGTAACGACATTCTGATGTTCAACTCTTGGCTGCGCAGCGTTGGCTTGCCGCAGCCGGCGCCGGGCAAGCGGCCGGCGCTCGATGTCGCTAAACTCGCTGTCTTTCGCACGTTACAAGTCGCGACTGCGCCGCTGCGCAAATTCGAAACGGTACGACGCGTGCTGCGCGCGATCGCACTCGGCCGGCGTGCTAATTACTTTATCAATACCGGCAAGGCACGTGCGGCTTGACGCATTCGCCTACTCGTCGGCGAGCGGGTGAAGATCGCGAACGAGACTTTTCAGTCGCTCTTCCAGGATGTGTGTATAGATCTGCGTCGTCGAAATGTCGGCGTGGCCGAGCAATGTCTGTACAACGCGCAAATCCGCACCGTTATGCAGGAGGTGACTGGCGAAAGCGTGGCGCAACACATGCGGGCTCACGCGCACGGGCGGCAGACCTGCTGCCGCGGCGAGGGTCTTTAATTCGCGTGCGAAATGCTGACGCGTCAGATGCCCGCTCTCGCCGAAGGAGGGATAAAGCCATTTCGACTGATCCGCATGCGCTTCCTTACGCAGTGCGAGATATTCCGCCGTGGCGCGTTTAGCGGCCTCATTGAGGGGCACCATGCGCTCCTTTTTTCCCTTGCCGCGCACGATCAGCATGCGCGCATCGCGCCGCGCAGCAGAATACGGCAGTGAAACGAGTTCGGAGACGCGAAGTCCCGTCGCATAGAGTACTTCCAAAAGGCAGAACAACCGCGCAGCGCGCAGCCGTTCCGCCACGCCGCGCTCGATATCAGCCGCGGCCCCGCGTGCGCTATCAAGTAAGCGGTCGACTTCGTCAATCGACATCGTCTTTGGCAACGCACGGCCGTGCTTTGGGCCTTCGATCACGGCTGCGGGATCGTCCCCTCTTGTCCCTTCGCTACAAAGGAAGCGATAGAGTTGGCGAATCGCAGACAGTTTACGCGCGACCGATGACGCTGCGAGTCCGCGCTTGCCCAGGTGCCGCATATAGCGGCGGATGTCGTCGGTCCGAGCCTTGGCCACTGTAAGCCCACCTGCGGCGAGCTGGGCAGAGAAGTCTAAAAGGTCGCGACGATAGGCTGAGAGCGTATTCGCTCCCGCGCCACGTTCAGCCGCGAGCATGTCGAGAAATAATTCCACCAAGACCGTGTCGGTATTTTCGGCCGAGTGTGCCATCGAGTTTGCCTTCGCTAGGAACTTGGTGGCTTTTGATCTCGCCTCAGCGGTTCCTGCCGTAGAATTTGTCCGGGGGAACCGTCACCGACATTTCACGTGACCTCGGCTCGACCATCGTGGCAAGTACATAGATCGCACCATAGACCAGCCCGCACAGAATGCCGACCACGGCGAGGAATCGGAACAGACTCGGCATCGCTAAGAACGCTTTCGCTCGCAGTTGAATTTCGCTGTTGAATAAGGAACCGGACCGTTACCCGTTTTGGCTCGGCGCGCGGTGACGCCCAAAAGGCATGGTTGTTTCGATCACGGCTTTATGGAACCTTGGCTTTGATTTTTGCAAATCGAGTATGCCATGCCCGATGTTGCGGTGCATAATAAAGCCGTAACCACGCCGGCCGATGCTGCCCTGGTGATGGCGCTCGACCGCCGCTCAGTTGTGCTCATTGGCATGATGGGCGCCGGCAAGTCTTCGGTTGGTCGCAGACTTGCTAGTCGGCTTGGTTTGCCGTTTGTCGACGCCGACAGTGAGATCGAGGCGGCCGCCGGCATGACCGTTCCCGAAATCTTCGAGATTAGAGGCGAAGAGGAATTCCGCTCCGGCGAGGCGCGGGTGATCGCGCGTCTGCTCGACAACGGGGCGCAAGTGCTCGCGACCGGCGGCGGTGCGTTTATGAACGCCGATACCCGAGCCGCGATACGTAGCAAGGGCGTTTCGATTTGGCTACGCGCCGACCCGGACATCTTGCTGCGCCGGATCATGCGGCGCAACGATCGCCCCCTGCTCAAAACCCCCGATCCTGCGGCAACGCTCAAACAACTGATCGACATGCGCTACCCGATCTACGCCGAAGCTGATTTAACAATCGATTCACGCGATGTCATGCACGACGTCATAGTCGATGAAATCATCGGTACGCTGCGTGCATGGCTCGAAGCCAAAAAACAGGGAGAACGCGAACTTTGACCGCGCCGCTGCGGATGAACGATCCGATCGTCGTGCCCGTCACGCTCGGGACGCGTAGCTATGAAATCGTCATTGGACGCGGCTTGATCGCAACGCTAGGCACGCGGATTGCGATGCTGCGGCCAGAAGCCAAAGTCGCCATCGTGACCGACGAGACGGTGGCGAAGCATTACGTTAAACCCGTGGAGGCTGCGGTTGCCGCCGCCGGCTTAACCGTCATGCGCGTTCTCGTGCCGCCAGGGGAACGCTCAAAAAGTTTTGCGACATTTGAACAGGTATGCGAAGCCTTGATCACCGCGCGCGTCGAGCGTGGCGATATTGTGATTGCGCTTGGTGGCGGTGTCATCGGTGATCTCGCCGGCTTCGCCGCTGCGGCTGTGCGCCGCGGTATCGATTATGTTCAGGTGCCAACGACCTTGCTCGCCCAAGTCGATTCATCCGTCGGCGGCAAGACCGGGATCAATTCGGCGCAGGGCAAGAATCAAATCGGTGCCTTCCATCAGCCAGTTCTCGTTGTAGCAGACACCGCTGTGCTCGACACATTGCCTGCGCGCGAATTCCGTGCCGGTTATGCGGAAGTCGTAAAATACGGTCTGATTGGTGATGCCACATTTTTCTCGTGGCTTGTGAGCAATTATCAAGACATCTTTGCCGGCGGACCGGCACGCGAGCATGCGATTGCGACAAGTTGCCGTGCCAAGGCAGGAATCGTCGCGCGCGACGAGCGCGAAATCGGTGAGCGCGCGCTGCTCAATCTTGGGCATACTTTTGGGCATGCGTTCGAGGCGGCAGCCGGCTTCACCGACCGGCTTCTGCACGGCGAGGCGGTGGCGCTGGGCATGGCGCTGGCGTACGACTTCTCCGCACACAAGGGACTGACCGCCAAGTCTGAGGCCGCACGCGCGCGGACTCATCTTGCGGCGGTTGGCCTGCCTACTTATGTAAATCAGGTCCCCGGCGGCGTGCCGGGCGTCGATGCACTGATGGATCTGATTTCCCAAGATAAAAAAGTGAAGCGCGGCAAGCTCACCTTCATCCTGGTACACGGCATCGGCCAGGCATTCATCGAAAACAACGTCGATCCGGCCGAGGTGCGTGCGTTCCTCACGGAGCAATTGTCGCGATGAGTGCGACGATAACCGATACGATCGTCAATTTGCTGCTCGCCATTTTCCTGCTCGCTGCCAACGCATTTTACGTTGCCGCGGAATTTGCGCTGGTGAAGAGCCGGGGCTTTCGCATCGATGCCATGGCGGAAGAGAACCGCTTCGGCGCCCGCCTGTTGCAACAAATGATGGGAAACATCGAGGCCTATCTCGCATGTTGCCAGCTTGGCATCACGATGGCTTCACTCGGTCTCGGCTGGATCGGCGAACCAACCGTTTCCGCGTTGTTGAATCCGGTCCTGATCCCCTTTGGGATGCCGGAGCCGGCCTTGCATTTCACATCATTTCTGCTCGGCTTCCTGGTGTTCTCCTCGCTGCATATCGTCGTCGGTGAGCAAGTGCCGAAGACGCTGGCGATCAGGGAGCCAGTGCCGGTCTCGCAATGGATTGCGTATCCGCTCTACGTCTCGTTCCTGCTCTTCTACCCGCTGAACTGGCTGCTCAACGCGGCGTCGCGATCGATTCTGCGGGTGCTCGGTGTTAAGGAATCCTCGCAGTATGAAATCCTGACCGATGTCGAAATCGAAGGGTTGGTGGAGGCGTCGGCCGAGCACGGCAATATCCAGGAGGGCCAAGCCGAATACATTCAGAACGTTTTCCGCTTCGGCGAACTCGAAGTCTCCGACGTGATGATCCACCGCACTGAGATGGTGATGGTGAACGCCGACGATCCGCCCGAGGAGATCGTCCGTGCCGTCCTTGATTCGCAATTCACGCGGCTACCGCTATGGCGCGAAAAGCCGGAGAACATCGTCGGTATCCTCCACGCCAAGGATCTATTGCGTGCCATGCAGGCTGCCGGCGGCGATCTGAGCAAGATCGATCTCAAGGCGATCACGTTGCCGCCGTGGTTCGTGCCGGACATACGGCCGTTGTCCGAGCAGCTCAAGGCGTTTCGCCGTCGAAAGACTCACTTTGCCATGGTGGTGGACGAATACGGCGAGGTCATGGGTCTCGTTACCCTTGAAGATATCCTAGAGGAAATCGTCGGCGACATCAGCGACGAGCACGATATCGAGTTACCCGGCGTGCGCGTGCAGCCCGACGGAGCCATCACCGTTGATGGCTCGGTGCCGATCCGCGATCTCAACCGCGTCATGGAATGGAGCCTGCCGGACGCCGAGGCAACGACGATCGCGGGTCTCGTCATTCATGAGGCGCGCTCGATCCCGGATGTCGGCCAAAGTTTCACATTTCACGGCTTCCGTTTCCGCGTGTTGCGCAAGACGCATAATCGCATCACGATGCTGCGCATTACACCGCTGGTGCGCAAGCCCGCAAAGACCGGCGCGGCGGCCTAGCACGTAATCAGGTTAAAAGGGTTCCGGTTTACCGCTCGGATGATGTGAATAATCATTAAATTGGAACGTGGTTGACCGCTAAACAGAAGCCCCATGTTTAATGATCGCGCTCTATACGCCGCCTTCGCCGGGTGCTGCTGCATGGATAGCGAGTGCGTGTATACCGCCTTGTAACTCGGCGGAAAGTATCGCGTTGATCATTCGATGGCGTTCAAGCCGGCTCTTTCCATAGAAGGCGTTCGACATGATATAGACCCTGAAATGGGTCTCTCCGCCCGGCCGATGCCCGGAATGGCCTTCGTGCTGGCGCGATTCGTCGACTACCTTCAAGCTTTCCGGAGCGAAAGCCTTGGTCAACTTCTCGGTGATTAAATCCTCGGTTCGCATGGTCCTTCGCATATCGAGAGCCATGCGTGGCCGTCAATGGTCAATTACGGGGCAAAAATGCTTCGCCGCCATTGTCAAGACTTGAAGCCGATACAATCAAGTCAGCATAATCGCACCATGAAATTCGACTCGTCTTTATTCGATCGCATCCGGGTCAAGCCGTCCGATGATCGCCGCCTTCGCGCCGAGAACCCGGCGTGCGAATGGCCGGGTTGCAAACATCCCGGAACGCACCGCGCTCCGAAAGGGAGATTGCGCGAAGGCGAGAAATGGCGCTTCTGCCTCGATCATGTGCGTGAATACAACCAATCATACAATTTTTTCGCCGGAATGAGCGAGGACGCCGTTCTCAAATACCAGAAAGACGCCATCACCGG
>JACQTM010000028.1 GCA_016210825.1 Hyphomicrobiales bacterium | reverse complement strand
TGGAACCGGCCGCAGCCCTGGGCCATGCGCGCCGGCTGGTCGCGGAAGGCGCCGCTATTCTCGACATTGGCGCGGAATCAACGAGGCCCTATGGCGGCGCCAAGTCCATCTTGGTCGGGGATGAGCTTGCACGTCTCGAACCGGTCCTTCCCGAGGCGGCCGCCCTCGGCGTTCCCGTCTCCATCGATACGATGAAAGCCAAGGTCGCGCTCTGGGCGATCGATAATGGCGCGGCAATCGTCAACGACGTTTGGGGATTGCAGCGTGATCCAGACATGGCGCACGTGGTCGCAGAGCACCGTGTTCCTGTCATTGTCATGCACAATCGCGATGCCGCGGATCCTGCAATCGACATTGTCGCTGACGTGATTGCTTTTTTTTCCCACTCGCTCGAAATTGCCGCGCACGCCGGCATTGCCCGCGAGGCGATCGTGCTCGATCCGGGCGTCGGTTTCGGGAAAACGCCGGAGCAGAGCATGACCGTGATCGCGCGGCTCGAGGCGTTCAAGAGTTTCGGTCTGCCGCTGCTCGTCGGCGCCTCGCGCAAGCGGTTCATCAATACGGTCGTACCATCCGCGCCCGATCAGCGGCTTGGCGGTTCAATTGCAGCCCACCTTCTCGCTACGCTCAATGGCGCCTCGATCATCCGCGCCCATGACGTGGCTGACACGGTGCAGGCCTTAAAGATCGCGGCCGCGATCAAGGCAATGGCATGAAGGATTTCATCTTCATTAATGGATTGTCCCTGCACGCCTATCATGGCGTGATGGAGCACGAGGCCAAGGTCGGTCAGACCTTTAAGCTCGACGTCGTCCTCCACATTAACCTCACCGAAGCCTCCCGTTCCGACAAAGTCGCCGACACGGCCTCATACGATGAAGTTGCCGACATCGTCGGCCGGGCGTTCTGCACAACGCGCTACAAGCTGGTCGAGGCTGCCGCCGGTGCGGTGGCGGATGCCCTGCTCGCGCGATTCCCGCAAGTTAACGAATTGCGGATCACGGTGCACAAACCGCACGCGCCGATCGCCGCCACCTTCGACGATGTCGGCGTCTCCATCGTGCGTTCGCGCCAAGATCGCAAACAAGATCGTCGCAATGCCTGAGGCGCTGCTGGCGCTCGGCGGCAATATTGGCGATGTGCGTCACACGTTCGACCGCGCCATCGCCCTGCTTTGTGACGGTGGATCTATGCGCCTTCTCGCGCGTTCGTCGGATTACCGCACGCCGCCCTGGGGTGTGACCGACCAGCCGCACTTCATCAACGCCTGCATCGCGGTTGCGACCGATCTTTCTCCGCGTGCATTGCTCGAACACGCGCAAGCCGTCGAGCGCATCCTCGGCCGTGACCGCGCCCGCGAGCGGCATTGGGGTCCGCGCGCGGTCGATATCGATTTGCTTGCCTATGACGATATCACGCTGGATGAACCCGGCCTGACCTTGCCGCATCCGCAGCTATTCGCGCGCGGTTTTGTCCTCATACCGCTCGCCGAAATCGCGCCGGAACGGCGCATCGGCGGCCGCCGTGTGCGTGACGCTTTGACCGACATCAATACGGCCGGCATCGAACGTTTGCCGCCGCGCCCTTGATCACCCGTTGGCGTGAGGCGCCGGGCATGGCATGTTGCGGTGCAATGAATTCCGGGCAGAAAAACGACGCGCCGCTCATGCTCGCCAGCGAATTTCCTCCGGCCACGCGCGAGCAGTGGCGCAAATTGGTCGAAGCAACGCTCAAGGGTGCGAACTTCGACAAGCGCCTCGTCAGCAAGACTTATGATGGGCTGCGCATCGAGCCGCTTTACGATCGCCGCAAAGATGCTTTGCCGCTCGCCAGCCGCCAGGCCGCCGCGCCCTGGCAAGTGCTCCAGCGCGTTGATCATCCCAACACCGCTGCGGCGAATGCGCAGGCCTTGCACGATCTCGAGAACGGCGCGACCGGGCTGTGGCTCGTTTTTGCCGGTTCGATCGGCGCGCATGGCTTTGGACTTTCCCCCGACGACGCCGCACGCGTGCTTGACGGCGTCCATCTCGACGCCGGGATCGCCATCGAATGCGATCTCAGTCCGCAATCGAAAGACGCCGCCAAGACGATCGCCACACTGGTGACGAGCCGCGGCATCGCGCCGAAGGACACCAATATCCGGTTCGGCTTCGATCCTCTCGGCGCGATGGCGGCGAGTGGGCAAAGCCCGCTGCGCTGGAATGAGCTTTCGAAACTGTTTTCCGAAATTCTTTCCGGCATCGCTGGGCAAGGCTTCCCCGGACCGTTCGCGGTTGCCGATGCGCGCGTGATCCATGACGCCGGCGGCTCGGAGGCACAGGAACTCGGCTACGCGCTCGGAGTGGCCGTGGCTTACCTGCGTGCGCTTGAAGCCCATGGCATCGCGCTCGACGCCGCGCGGCGATTGATCTTTTTTCGGCTCGCGGCGGACGCAGATCTGTTCCTCACCATTGCGAAATTTCGGGCCTTACGGAAATTGTGGGCGCGCGTCGATGCCGCTTGCGGTCTTGCGCCCCTGCCCGTCTTTATTTCCGCCGAAACGGCGTGGCGAATGATGACCAAGCGCGATCCGTACGTGAACATGCTGCGCACGACCATCGCCGCCTTTGCGGCGGGTCTCGGCGGCGCCAATGCAATTTCGATTCTTCCATATACGTCGGCGCTGGGATTGCCCGATGATTTTGCGCGACGTCTCGCACGCAACACTCAGCTAATTCTTCTGGAAGAATCGAATCTTGCCAAAGTCAGCGACGCGTCCGCAGGTTCCGGCGGCGTCGAGGATCTGACTGATAAGCTTTGTGCCGCGTCCTGGTCCCTATTCCAGGAGATCGAGGCCGCCGGTGGCGCGCCCGCCGCGCTGGAAGCGGGCCTCCTTCAAGCAAAGGTCATGGAGGTGCGCAAAGCACGCGAAAACGCGATTGCAACGCGCAAGGATGCGTTGATTGGGACGAGCGAGTTTCCCGACATTGCCGAGGCGACAGTCGCCGTCCTCGACGTCGCGCCGGTGACTTATTCACCTCCCCCCTTGCGGGGGAGGTCGGCGAGAGAAGCGAGCCGGCAGGGAGGTGAGCCGCAATCGTCCGCGCACGGCTCTACCCCCCTCCCCAACCCTCCCCCACAGGGGGGAAGGGAGAACACACAGTTTAAAGCGCTACCCGCAATCCGCCTCGCCGAGCCCTATGAGCGGCTGCGCGATGCCGCCGACCGCGCAGCCAGCGCTGGAAAGCGGCCGAAAGTTTTTCTCGCTAATGTCGGTTCAACAGGTGACTTCACCGAACGCGCGACATTCGCCAAGAATTTCTTCGAGGCCGGCGGCATCGAGGCGGTGGAGTTCTTTCCCTCCCCCCCTGCGGGGGAGGGTGGCGAGGCGAGAAATGCGAGCCGAGTCGGGAGG
>JACQTM010000260.1 GCA_016210825.1 Hyphomicrobiales bacterium | reverse complement strand
TGCTGCAGCGCTGCCCGTCGTCCGCAGCCGCCGCGACCATTTTACCACGCTCGCTACGCTCACCCCAAAGATCGATGCTGCCGCCCGGCAGCTTCGGCCAGCAAAAACCGCCGCAACGACACGCTCGCGCAGATCTAGTGAATAGGCTCGGGCCATCGATGCTGGCCTCCAATCCCAGCCAGCATCTTGAATCAGATCCCAGCCGATTTGGGAATCCCAAATCGATTCAATCCAGATGAATCAGACTCTAGGCGCAACCGGTAACGAAATGCCTAACGGATGGTTACCGATCTATGTCGAAACGTCGATTTGCGTGCCGACGCCCGCCGCAACATTGGCTAGGCGATCGAGGCTCTGTCCGGCTGCGGCGATCAGCTTGACGGCGGATCTCGCAGTGTCGGCGTTGACGTGCAGCAACCGTGCTGCGACGGCGAGCTGAATGCGCCCGACATTGGCGCCGATGACGGCGGATGTGAGTGCCTCGATAGCCATGATGCGAGACTGCCACCTCGCCCTTAATCAAGGCTTACACCGTGGATAAGAACCGGCGACGGCCACCCCATGGAATGATGCATCCGTTTAACAAGAGACCTGCGCAAATCGGGTGGCCGCAGCTAACCACACCAGTCCAAATCCCACGTCAGCTCAGGCCGGAAATAGCACCGCAATGTCAAAGCCCTTGACCGTAACCGCAGGCGACTGGCTCTGCCTCGTGATCTTGTCGCTGCTATGGGGTAGCGCATTCTTCTTCACCAAGGTCGCCGAGACCGATATTCCACCCATAACGCTCGTGCTCGCGCGCGTCGGGCTTGCCGCGCCGATCATCCTTGCCCTGGCATTGATCGCTCGGCGGCCAATTCCAGGTCCGCGCCGCTGGCCCGCGTTCTTGCTGCTGGGGCTTGGCAACAACGCTATTCCGTTCAGCCTCATATTCTGGAGCCAGACTCACATTGCGAGTGGTCTTGCCTCCATTCTCAACGGAACGACACCGCTGTTCACGCTGCTGATCGCGCATGCCCTCACCGACGACGACAAATTCACGCGCGCACGCATCATCGGGCTCATTACAGGATTTGCCGGCGTGGCGATCATGATCGGGCCCGACCTGCTGGGCGAACTTGGCACGAATATCATTGCGGAACTCGCTTGCTTGCTCGCCGCCCTCTCCTACGGATTAACCGGCGTCTATGGACGCCGGTTTCGCGGCGAGCATCCGCTAACCGTCGCGAGCGGACAATTGATCACTTCGGTTCTGATCATGACTCCGGTGGCCTTACTGATCGACCGACCGTGGACGCTTGCTTTTCCCTCGCAGACGACATTGGCGGCAACCGTCGCGCTGGCGGCGCTCTCGACCGCGCTTGCGTATATTCTCTTTTTCCGTGTGCTGGCGCGCGCCGGTGCAACCAACGTCATGCTGGTGACATTGATGATACCGGTCAGCGCCGTACTGCTTGGTACACTGGTGCTCGGCGAGACGTTGAGCGTGAGCCAGATCGTGGGCGGTGTCACAATCGGCACCGGCTTGGCGATCATCGATGGACGGCCTGTGCGGTTCATCGGCGCTGCAATTTTGTCCCGGCGCGCCGGCGGTACCCCGGTTTAATGCAATGCGCTATCGCTACCGCGTCGGGACTGGCTTTTCGCCACGATAATCGTAAAAACCGCGCTGGGTTTTGCGCCCGAGCCAACCGGCCTCGACATACTTCACCAGCAGCGGGCATGGCCGGTACTTTGAATCGGCGAGCCCCTCGTGCAGTACTTGCATCACCGAGAGGCAGGTATCGAGGCCGATGAAGTCGGCAAGCTCAAGCGGGCCCATCGGATGATGGGCGCCGAGCCGCATCGCGGTATCGATCGCCTCCACGTTACCGACGCCTTCATACAGCGTATAGATCGCCTCGTTGATCATCGGCAGCAGAATACGGTTGACGATGAAGGCGGGGAAATCCTCGGCGACGGCTATCGTCTTACCGAGTTTGCCGACGAATTGCTTACAGGCCTCGAATGTCTGATCGCCGGTCGCGATCCCGCGGATCAATTCGACGAGCTCCATCCGCGGAACCGGATTCATGAAATGGATGCCGATGAAGCGTTCCGGCCGGTCGGTCACCGAGCCAAGCCGGGTGATCGAGATCGACGAGGTGTTGGTTGCAAGGATCGCATCGGGCTTGAGCGCGGGACAGAGATCGGTGAAGATCTTGCGCTTGACCTCTTCCTTTTCCGTCGCCGTCTCGATGACAAGATCGCAGTCGCCAAGCTTGTCGAGAGACTCGGCAGGCGTGATGCGCGCGAGCGCGGTCTGGCGGTCCTTCTCCTCGATCGTATGCTTGCTCACTTGCCGCGCCATGTTGCCGTTTATCGTGGCGAGCCCTTCCTTGATACGCGCGGGGGAAATGTCGTTAAGCGCGACGGAAAAGCCGGCGAGAGCACAGACTTGGGCAATCCCGTTGCCCATCTGGCCAGCGCCGATCACACCTATTTTACGAATGGAATGCGCCATTTTCCCCGTCCGAACGCCGATGAGACCGGCTTGCCGGCTCGCCAAGCCGCTTTTTCTACGCCGATCCGTGATGCGATGCCACCTCGGCCATCACTAGCTTTTTGTTTGAGCATGATCTTTTCCGACCTGCCTTCGCCCGCCGACCTGCCCTCGCCGAAGCGAAGCCGCTCCGGCTTCGCGCAGGCAGGAGCGGGCTTCGCGAAGGCGGGAAACCGGTTTCCACGATTCGGTATCATGTTCTAGCGGCCGAGCTTAGCAAGCTCGGCATCAAGCTCGGGCAACGCCTGGAAAATATCGGCGTCAAGCCCATAATCGGCAACCTGAAAGATCGGCGCCTCTTCATCCTTGTTG
>JACQTM010000259.1 GCA_016210825.1 Hyphomicrobiales bacterium | reverse complement strand
CGGTCGGCAGGGTGCTGATCGAAGGCTGGCATTTTCTCATTCCGTTCGTCGTGCTGGTCGGCGGCCTGCTGTGGTTGAACATGGAGCCGGAATTTGCGGCATTGATCGGAACGGCCGTGCTGATCGGCCTCGCTATGATCGTGCCGCATAAGGGCCGGCGCTTGTCCATCGGCGAGGCCATTTCCGCCGTGGTTTCGGCCGGCGGCGCGGTGATCGACATCATCGCAATCACGGCCATCGCCGGCATTCTGATCGGCGCCATGAACCTGACCGGTGTTGCGTTTTCGCTCACCCAACAGCTGTTGTCGATCAGCGGCGGCAATCTTGCATTGCTGCTGGTGATAACGGCGATCGCTTCCTTCATTCTCGGCCTGCCGCTGCCGACCGTCGGAGTTTATATCATTCTGGCAACGCTCGCCGCGCCGGCGCTGATTCAGGCCGGTATCTCGCCGATGCAAGCGCATATGTTCGTACTCTTTAATGGAATTCTCGGCATGGTGACCCCGCCGGTGGCATTGGCAGCCTTCGCTGCCGCCACGATCGCGCGATCAGACCAATGGCTGACTGGATGGACGGCGACGCGGATGAGCTGGTGCGCCTACTTCATTCCCTTCATGTTCGCCTATTCGCCGCAGCTCGTGATGAGCGGAAACCCGGTGGCCATTGTTGCGCTGTTGGCGACGGCATTGCTCGGCATCCTCATGGGCACAATCGCCGTGGTTGGCTATTTCATCGTCAAAGTGCCCGCGATCAATCGCATCGTCTATGCGATCATCGCGCTGATGCTCCTTATTCAACCCAGCATGTTTGGCACGGCAATCTGGGTCAATGCCGCCGGCGTAACGCTCGCCCTTGGCGCGATTGCGCTTGAAATCGTGCGCGGACGCAAAGGAAACGAATTTGCCGCCGCGCGGCAAAAGCAAACATTTTGATCGCCAATCACCACATCTCGACATCGGCCAAAGGACTGAACCCGTATGCGTATCGACGCCTATACCCACTTCATTCCGGAAAAATTCTTCGCCAAGATCGCCGATCAGAAGGACATCGGCAAACGCGTTCGTGAAATCCCCTGCATCCACGATCTCGATATCCGCTTGAAAATCGTCGATCAGTTTCCCGACTACGCGCAGATCCTGTCCTATCCGATGCCGCAGCTCGAGCTTGTGGCCAAGCCCGACGGCGTCGAGGAGCTGGCGCGCATCGTCAATGACGGTTTCGCCGATATCGTGCGCAAGCATCGCGACCATTTTCCCGGCTTCGTCGCCCAGGCGCCGCTCACGGCGCCGGATGCCGGCGCACGCGAATGCGAACGCGCGATCAAGGACCTGGGCGCGCTCGGCATGCAGATTTACACTAACGTTCTTGGCAAGCCGCTGGACCGGCCGGAATACGAGCCGTTCTTCGCAACGATGAACAAGCTCGGCAGGCCGATCTGGATTCATCCGACTCGCGGCGCCAATCGGCCCGACTACGTCGACGAGCAAAAATCGCTTTATGAAATCTGGTGGACCTTCGGCTGGTCATACGAGACCGCCGTCGCCATGGCGCGCCTCGTCTTCTCCAGGACACTCGACAAATATCCGAACCTGAAAATCATCGTGCACCATTTCGGCGGCATCGTTCCGATGCTTGAGGGCCGGATCGGTCCGGGCTGGGACCAGCTCGGCGCGCGCACGTCGGATGAGGATTTGCGCCCGCTGCTTAAAAGCTTGAAGAAGCGCCCGCTCGACTATTTCAAGCAGAATTTCTACGCCGATACCGCCGTGTTCGGCGGGCGGCCGGCGACGCGCTGCGGGCTGGATTTCTTCGGCTTCGACAAGGCCGTGTTCGCGTCCGATTGCCCATTCGATCCGGAAAAGGGCACAGCCTATATCCGTGAGACACTGAAGATACTGGATGGCCTCGACATCACCAAAGAGCAGCGCGACAAACTTTATTACAGGAATCTCGAAGCCATGACCGGCGTGAAGCTCGTCAAATAGAGTGACACGCGCAATCGCGGCAATTTGGTGCGGCGAGTCTCTTCCTGTGGGCTCGCCGGAAGCTGCGCATGCAAGCACGGACGCCATCTGCTAGCGTCTCGCCATGACGGATGCCGCGCGTCCCTTAGCTCCAACCGATCGCGACGAAGCGCCGCCAGCTGATGCCGGTCGCGTAACGTCCATAGCGTCCGCCGATGCCGGGCGCGTAACGCCGATGATGGAGCAATATATCGAGATCAAGGCCGCCAATCCCGATTGCCTCTTGTTCTACCGGATGGGCGATTTCTATGAATTGTTCTTCGACGACGCCGAAGTCGCCTCCCGCGCGCTCGGCATCGTGCTCACCAAGCGCGGCAAGCATCTTGGCCGCGATATCCCGATGTGCGGCGTGCCGATCGAACGGGCGGACGAATATTTGCATCGCCTGATCGCGCTTGATCATCGCGTCGCCGTCTGCGAGCAGCTTGAAGACCCGGCCGAAGCGAGAAAACGCGGCAACAAGAGCGTCGTGCGCCGCGACGTCGTGCGGCTGGTGACGCCGGGCACGCTCACCGAGGACACGCTACTCGATGCGCGCCGCAATAACTATCTGCTGGCGATCGCCCGCGCGCGGGCATCCGCCATGGAAGAAAACCGTTTCGCGCTCGCCTGGATCGACATTTCCACGGGCGAGTTCCGTATCGCCGAATGCGAGCGCCTGGGGCTGCCCGCCGAGATCGCCCGTCTCGAGCCGGGCGAAATCATCGTCGCTGACGCGCTGTTCGAAGACGCGGAGCTTGCGCCCTTTTTGCGCGCCCTGTCCCACGTGACTCCATTGCCCCGTGACGTGTTCGACGGCGCGACGGCGGAGCGAAGACTCGCCGATTATTTTGCCGTGGCGACAACGCAGGCGTTCGGCGCGCTTTCACGCCTCGAGCTGACGGCGGCGGCGGCCTGCATCACCTATGTCGAGCGCACCCAGATTGGAAAGCGCCCGCCGCTCTCCCCGCCCCTGCGCGAAGCCGCAGGTGCGACGCTCGCCATCGATCAGGCGACGCGCGCCAACCTCGAACTCATGCGCACGCTTGGCGGCGAGCGTAACGGTTCGCTGCTCGCGGCCATCGACCGCACGGTGACGGCGGCCGGCTCGCGGCTTTTGGCGCAGCGGCTTTCGGCGCCACTGACCGACGCCGTAGCGATCGCAACTCGGCTCGATGCGGTCGAGGCCTTCGTCACCGACGCGGCGGCGCGCAACGATACCAGCGAGCGGCTGCGTGCCGCGCCCGATATCGCGCGTTCGCTGGCGCGGCTTGCCGTCGGCCGCGGCGGGCCGCGCGATCTTGCGGCCATTCGCGATGGTGTGGCGGCGGCAATCGCGCTTGCATCGCGGCTGCGAACGCTTGCGCGAAAGCCCGCCGCGATTGCGGAAGTGATTTCCGCGCTCGCGCAACCCCGTGCCGCACTGACGAATGAATTGCGCCAGGCGCTCGCCGACGAGCTTCCGGCGTTCAAGCGCGACGGCGGCTTCGTGCGTTTGGGCTATGAACGCACCCTCGACGAGACGCGTGCGTTGCGCGACGAATCCCGGCGCGTGATTGTGGACCTACAGGCGCGCTATGCCGAGGACACCGGCATCCGCTCGCTGAAGGTGCGGCACAATAACGTGCTCGGCTATTTCGTCGATGTCACAGCGCAACACGGCGACAAGCTGCTGACGCCGCCGCACAACGCGCGTTTCATTCACCGCCAGACGCTGGCCGGCCAAGTGCGCTTCACCACGACCGAGCTCGGCGAACTCGAAGCCAAGATCGCGAGCGCCGCCGAGCGCGCGCTCGGCATCGAGCTCGACATCTTCGAACGGCTGGCCGCGGATGTAATTGCGGAAAGCGACGCATTGAAGGCCGCGGCGGAAGCGCTTGCGGCGCTCGATGTCGCGACCTCGCTGGCTGCGCTCGCGGCGGAACGCGGCTACGTGCGCCCGGAGGTGGATGGCAGCCTCGAATTCATTGTCGAAGGCGGGCGGCATCCGGTGGTCGAGCAGGCGCTCACACGCAACGGCGGCCCGTTCATCGCCAATGATTGCGACCTGTCGCCGCCAAAAGCAGAGAAGACCGGCCGCATCTGGCTGCTGACCGGCCCGAACATGGCGGGCAAATCGACCTTCCTGCGCCAGAACGCGCTGATCGCGATCCTTGCGCAAATGGGCAGCTTCGTTCCGGCGCGGCGCGCGCATATCGGCGCCGTCGATCGGCTGTTTTCCCGCGTCGGGGCGGCGGACGATCTCGCACGCGGCCGTTCGACCTTCATGGTGGAGATGGTGGAGACCGCGGCGATCCTCAATCAAGCCGGCGCCCGCGCGCTTGTCATTCTGGACGAGATCGGCCGCGGCACGGCGACATTCGACGGCCTTTCCATCGCCTGGGCGACGATCGAGCATTTGCACGAGACCAATCGCTGCCGTGCGCTGTTCGCGACGCATTTTCATGAGCTCACCGCGCTCGCGGGCAGGCTCAAGCGCCTGCACAACGCCACGGTGCGCGTGAAGGAATGGCAGGGCGAGGTGGTATTCCTCCACGAGGTCGTGCCGGGTGCGGCCGATCGCTCCTATGGCATCCAGGTGGCGAAGCTCGCAGGCCTGCCTGCGAGCGTGATCGAGCGCGCCAAGGTCGTGCTCGCCGAACTCGAAGCCGAGGATCGCGGCTCGCCGTTGCGTGGCTTCGAGGATTTGCCGCTGTTCCAGGCGGCGAAGCCATCTGCGCCAGAACCGGAACCGAGCCCGCTCGATATGCTGATCGGCGCGCTGGAAGCCATCCACCCGGACGAAATGTCGCCGCGCGAGGCGATGGATGCGCTCTATGCGCTGAAAGCCCGGCTGCACGGTTTGAAGAGCAGCTGATCGCGTGCGCGGCGGCGCGCGGCACGATCGTGAACGCTCATGACGTCACACTGGAATGCCACGGCGCCGCGCACCATGCAGGCTTAGGTTCCAGACTATCGATACGATCAGCGCGAGAATAAGTGCCACAGGCGAGCCGAACGGCACCGCCGCGAGATGCAGCGTGAGCACGGCGGCGCCGAAACCCGCAAGCCCAAGTACGGCATTGGCGAGGACGGCGGCAGCAGCCGGGCCACCCACACGCAGGTTGAGCAGCAACATGATGCTGGTGAACACGATAGGGAACGCGGCGAGGATTCCCGTCGCCGCGGCCCCTATCCGAAAACTCAGCGTAACAACCGACGCGACAAGGCAGGCG
>JACQTM010000239.1 GCA_016210825.1 Hyphomicrobiales bacterium | reverse complement strand
CGCGCTTGCGCGCGCCCGGGTGGGGAGGGTGAAGAAAAGCCCGTCACTTCCTTGCGAACACAAACGGCCCAAACGCCTGCGCCACCGGCATCATCTGCATGCGGTTGATGTTGAGATGGCGCGGCAGTGTGCACGACCAAAAGATGGTCTCGGCGATGTCGTCGGCCGACATCGGCTGCAGGCCCTTGTACGGTGCCTTGGCTTTCTCGGCGTCGCCCTTAAAGCGCACCAGCGCGAACTCTGTCTCGGCCATGCCGGGCTCGATGTTGGTGACGCGCACGTTGCTGCCGAGCACATCGGAGCGGAGATTAAGCGCGAACTGCTTTACGAAGGCCTTGGTCGCGCCATAGACGTTACCGCCGGGATAGGGATAGTCGGCGGCGACCGAGCCGATCAGCACGACATGACCTTCGTCGCGCTCCACCATGCCGGGCAGCGTCGCCCGCACGGTATAAAGCAACCCGTTGATATTGGTCGCGACCATGTCTTCCCAATCTTCCATCTTCGTCTTGTGCGCGGGCTCAAGCCCAAGCGCGAGACCGGCATTGGCAACGACAACGTTGATCGCGGCAAAATCCTTCGGCAGGCCGGCGATCGCCGCCTCCACCGCCTTGCGCTCGCGCACATCGAGCGTGATCGTGTGGCAGCGCGCACCGAGCTTTTTCTTCAGCGCATCGAGCCGTTCGGCGCGGCGGCCGGTCGCGATCACCTTCGATCCCGCATCGGCAAAACGGCGGCATGTCGCTTCGCCGAAACCGGCGGTGGCGCCAGTGACCAGCACGGTGAGCATTTTCGGATCGAGCATGGCGATCATTGCGGGCTCCTTTTTGATGATGGCGCGCCGATGCGCGCGCGGTCAGCCGGCGGTCAACCCGCCGTCGATGACGAATTCGGCGCCGGTGACGAAAGCGGATTCATCGGACAGCAGATAGACGCAAAGCGCGGCCACTTCCGCAGGCGTGCCGAGCCGGCCGAGCGGGATCGCGCGCGTCATTTTCTCGCGCGCCCTGTCCGGGTTCGCCGTCCCGGCGAGTGTTGCGTTCACCATCGGCCCTTCGAGAAACGCCGGATGCACGGAATTGCAGCGCACTTTCGGATCGAGCCGTGCGCCATGGAGCGCGATGGACTTCGTGAGCAGCCGCACTCCGCCTTTCGAGGCATTGTAGGCCGCGAAATTGTGCCCGCCGATGAGGCCCGAGACCGACGACAAATTGACGATCGAACCGCCGCGCCGCTTGAGCAGTTCCATCGCATGCTTGCAGCCGAGGAAGGTGCCGTCGAGGTTGACGGCCATCACCCGACGCCAGGTCGCGTAATCCGTATCCTCGATATTGCCGAGCGGGGCGACGCCGGCCGCATTGACGAGGCCGTCGAGCCGGCCGTGCTCGCGCTCGAGCGCAGACACGACGCGCCGCCAATCGGCTTCCGCGGTGACGTCGAGCGCATGGTCCATCCCGCTGCGGGCCGCAAGATCGGTGGTGATCGCCTGGCCGCCTTCGCGCGCAATCGCCGCCGCCAGTGCCACGCCGACGGCGCCGGCCGCGCCAGAAATCAAAATGATTTTGTCGTTGAGGCGGGTCATATGATCGGCGATCAATCGCGCAAACCGCTCTCGGCGTCGAGCACCATCATGCTCGCCGTCATCAGCGCCACCTGCTTGCGCTTGCCGCCCTCCTCCGCGAACACCTCGCCTAGGCACACCATGAGCTTGCGGCCGCGCCGCACCACGCGGCCAATGGCGACAAGCCGTTCGCCTTTTGCCGGCGCCATCAGATTGATCTTGTATTCAGCGGTGAGCACGGCGGCGCCCTCCGGCATCAGGGACAACGCCGCATATCCGCAGGCGACGTCCGCGATCATGCCGACGACGCCGCCATGAACAAAGCCGTGCTGCTGGGTGACTTCGGGGCGATAGGGCAACGCGACTTCGATCTCGCCCTCGCGTACGGCAACAAGGCTTGCGCCAATCAATGTGAGCGCCTGCTGGCGGGAAAAACTGTCACGAATACGTTGTTCGGCTTGCGGATGAAGGGACATCAGGCGGGTCGCGGAACGTGGCGGGCCAGCAGTGGAGCAGCGCACGGGCAGCCATGCAAGCGCCCGCGCTCAAGCGCTGGCGTATTTCGTCAGCAGGTCCTTGGCGGCTTTGAGCAGCTTGTCGCCGTCGACCCCCTTGGCCTTGCTATCCTTGAGCCAAGCCGCCACCACCGGCTCGGTCGCCTTGCGCCAGCGCGCGATCTCTTCGCCCGAAATGACCGTGATCGGGTTGCCGCGCGCCTTGACCCATTGCTCGACGGCAACCGCTTGCTCGTCCCACATGCGGCCGGCGAGCGTCGCGGCATATTGGCCGGAATTGGCGTCGAGTATCTTTTTCAGATCGGCGGGCACCGCGTCATACTTTCGCTTATGCATCGCGAGGATGAACGTCGCCGTGTACAGCGTGGGCGAGCCAGGTATCTCGCTGTGATTTTTCACGAGGTCATGCAACTTCAGCACCGGCACCACTTCCCAGGGAACGACACAACCGTCGATCGACTTTAGCATCCATGCCTCGGGGACTAGCGTAATCGGCATCACCATAGCGTCGGCGCCGAGCGCTTTCAGCGCCTCCCCGGCAAGGCGCGTGGGCGCGCGCAGCTTGACGTCACGCAGATCGTTCATGGTTCGAATTGGGCGCCGCGCATGGATCACCCCGCCGTCATGCGCCCACACGCAAAGCGGATGGACGTCCTTGAATTCGGCGCGCAGATGCTTCTCGTAAAATTCCTGTACCGCCCTGGCATTGGTGAGCGCCCGACGGCTGGCAACGAATGGCAGTTCAAATACCTCGATGCCGGGAAAGCGGCCCGGCGTATAGCTCGGCAGCGTACCAACGATATCGACCATGCCTTCGCGCGCCTGGTCGTAAAGCTGCGGCGCGGTGCCGCCGAGTTGCATGGAGGGATAGATCTCGATGCGGATGCGCCCATCGGATTCGGTTTCGATCTTCTTCGTCCACGGCACCAGCAGCTTGGTATGGGCATTGGCAACCGCCGGCAGGAAGTGATGCAGCTTCAATGTCATTTGCGGCACGGCGCCGAAAGCAAAGCGCGACAACGCCGGCGCAGCCAGAACGGCACCACCCATGCGAAGCAATTTGCGGCGAGCGATCATGCCGCCCTCATTCCGGCATCAGCCGGCCTTATGCGGTGCCCGAAGGCCGTGCGTTCCGTGACCCTGCGGTGCATCCCCGTGATCGTGCTCATGGGAATGATGGTGATGATGGTCGTTGGCGCCATGATGGCGATGATCGTCCTGATGCAGTGGCGTATAGGCCCCGCCTTCGGGTTCGAACGGCGCCTCGATGGCCGCAACCCTGGCGCCGAGGCGCGACAGCAATGATGCAATTGTGGCGTCGGCCCGGACACGTAACCGGTTGGGCAGTATTTGCACCAGCATATGCCGGTCACCGAGATGCCAGGCAAGCCGTGCCAGCGACGGCAGATCCGCCGCGCGTGCCTCCAGCAATTGTTCGGGTTCGGCCACAATCTCAACCGAGCTGTCATTGTCGAGGATAAGAACATCGCCCATTCGCAGCCGCACGGACCCAGCGCCTTCAAACTCCACCCGCGTTCCCTTGACGCATGCGAACTCACCGCGTGCAGCCTGCCGCTGGTCGAATGACAGGATCAACGTATCAACGATATGCCCGTGATCGGCCGATCCAGCAGGCAGAACGCGGATAACGCGCGGCATCGTGGAAAGGACCGCTTTTTAGTTGAGCCGCTCCGGCCGTTCGGAATCGTCGGCCGGTCGCGGCCGCCCCGGTTGCGCCGGGAACATCGTTACACCGCTGGATTCCGCTTGGACCAGGGCTGACGCATTCGCCGCGGCTGCGTCCCTGCGCACGTAGTTGCGATAGGACCACCAGCCGAGCGGCAAGCACGCGAGATAGCAGAGCGTACCGATGGCCAGCACCCACCAGGGATAGGCGATGAGCAGCGCGAAAAACAGAACCACCACCACAAACACCGGCAATACCATCTCAGGCGGCACGCGCTTGCCCACCCGCTTGCCCGAAAATACCGGCAGTCGCGACACCATCAAAAACGCAATCATGAGCGTGTAAAGCAGGGTCAGCGTGGCGGCGACTTTCGGCAAACCAAGAAGATTGACGTAGATCGGCAGCAGCACGGTAATCGCGCCCGCCGGCGCGGGCACTCCCGTAAAGAAATTTCCCGCCCATCCCGGCCGGCCCGGTTCGTCGATCATCACGTTGAAGCGGGCGAGCCGCAGTGCGCCGCAGATTGCGAATACTATTGCCGCGATCCAGCCGACATTCCCTAAATCGTTCATTCCCCACCAGTAGAGGATTAGCCCTGGCGCGACGCCGAAATTGACAAAATCGGCAAGGCTGTCGAGTTCGGCGCCGAAGCGTGAGGTGCCCTTGAGAAAACGGGCGATGCGACCGTCGATACCGTCAAGCGCGGCCGCGAATACGATGGCTCCGAGCGCCCACTCGAAACGCTGTTCGAAGGCAAGCCGGATGGCGGTCAGCCCCGCGCAAAGCGCGAGTAGCGTGATGACGTTGGGGACGAGCAAGCGTACCGGGATCGGGCGAAAGCGCCGGCGTTTGCGTTCAGGGTCGAGGTCGGGCTCGAATGGTGAAAACGGCATGAAATGAATATAAACCGCGGCACGCGCCGCGTCATCGGGAACTAAAAACTACCATTAATTTCAATCCCATAAGCGGCGTGACCCTCAATCCGCGCGGAAATTGCGAGCGTCTTGCGCCCCTCGTAGATCCGCAAGCACGGTCTCGCCGGCAATCGCGAACTGGCCCTCGCCGACTAGTGGCCGTGTGCCCTCGGGTAGGTACACATCAAGGCGCGAGCCGAAACGGATCATCCCAAAACGTTCTCCGGGGGCAAGCGTCTGCCCCTCCTTGGCGAACGACACGATGCGGCGTGCGATAAGTCCCGCGATCTGCACTACCGCGACGCGCTGCGGCCCCGTCGCGATCACCAGCGCATTGCGCTCATTGTCCTCGCTCGCCTTATCAAGGTCGGCATTGAGGAACTTGCCCGGATGATAGACGATGCGCTCGACGCGGCCAGCCACCGGACTACGATTGACGTGACAATCGAACACGCTCATGAAGATTGAAACGCGTGGCAGCGGCCTGTCAGCGAGCATCAGCTCCTTCGGTGGAACCGCGTTGATCACCCGGCTGACGCGCCCGTCGGCCGGCGCGACGACGATACCCTCGCGCAGCGGTGTTACCCGCGGCGGATCGCGGAAGAAATAGGCGCACCACACCGTTAGTACTGTGCCAATCCAGCCGAGTGGTGACCACAGCCAGAACAGGATCAGACTTGCGAGCGCGAAGCCGCCGACGAATGGATAGCCTTCGGGATGGATGGGGGCGAGCTGCGAGCGGATGGAATTGAGTATCGACATATGATGATCACTCCGCCGCATCGACCGTGGGAATAATCCGTTTTGGTTCCGAAGCAACCTGCGTGATTGCATCCTCGACCGGAGGCGGATTGCGGTTTGGCGCACTTACATCTTCGTCTACGCGGGCGAGCTTCTCGCGCGCCTCCTCGGCTTCGCGCTGCCGGTTCCACATGCTGGCGTAAAGTCCACCCTTGGCGAGCAGCTGGTGATGCGTGCCACGCTCGGCAATCTCCCCTTGATCGAGCACGATGATCTCATCGGCGCCGACAATAGTCGAAAGCCGGTGCGCGATGACAAGCGTCGTGCGGTTCTTCGACACCCGTTCGAGCGCGTCCTGGATTTCCTTTTCAGTGTGGCTGTCGAGCGCGGACGTTGCCTCGTCAAGCAACAGGATTGGCGGGCCTTTCAGGATGGTGCGCGCAATCGCGACACGCTGTTTCTCGCCCCCCGATAGCTTCAATCCGCGCTCGCCGACTTCGGTCTCATAGCCTTTCGGCGCCATGCGGATGAAACCGTCGATCTGCGCCAGCCGCGCTGCTTCCTCGACTTCCGCGTCGGTCGCTGCCCATCGGCCATAGCGAATGTTGTAACGAATGGTGTCGTTGAACAGCACGGTATCCTGTGGAACCATGCCGATCCGCTCGCGCAAGGATGACTGCGTCACGTCGCGAATGTCCTGGCCGTCTATTCGGATGTGGCCGCCGGTGACATCGTAAAACCGGAACAACAGCCGCGAGATCGTGGACTTTCCCGCCCCCGAGGGACCGACGATGGCCACGGTCCTGCCCGCGGGAACTTCGAAACTCACGTCCTTTAGGATCGGCCGCTCACGCTCATAGGCAAACGAGACGTTCTCAAAGCGGATGGTGCCGGCTCGCACCTCGATTGGCGCGGCGTCCGGCCTGTCCTTGATCTCCGCATCGCGGCTTAGAATCGAGAACATCATCTCGATGTCGGTCACGGCTTGCTTGATCTCGCGATAGACCATGCCCATGAAGTTAAGCGGCTGGTAAAGTTGGATCATCATGGCGTTGATCATGACAAAATCGCCGACGGTGTTGGTGCCGCTGCTGATGCCTCGGGCGCACATCACCATGGTTGCCGCAAGGCCAATCGTGAAGATTACCGCCTGCCCGGCATTGAGTACGGCGAGCGAGGTATAAGCACGCACGCTTGCATCCTCATAGCGCGCCATGGAGCGGTCATAGCGGCGTGCCTCGCGGGCTTCGGCGGCAAAATATTTCACGGTTTCGTAATTCAGAAGGGAATCGATCGCCTTGGTATTAGCGTCGCTGTCGCTGTCGTTCATCTTGCGGCGGATGCCGATGCGCCACTCCGTCGCCTGATACGTGAACCCCATGTAAAACGTGACGGTCAGCAAGATCACGACAACATAGCGCCAGTCGAACTGCCACAGCAAAACACCGACAATGAGCGCGACCTCGATGATAGTCGGCATGAGCTGCAGGATCACCATGCGCACGATGATTTCGATACCGTTGCGCCCGCGCTCGAGCACGCGCGTCAATCCGCCGGTTTTGCGCTCAAGATGAAAGCGCAGCGACAACAGATGCATGTGCTCGAAAGTGATGATGGCGAGGCGGCGTACCGCGTGCATCGCCACCTTGGCGAAAAGCCCGTCCCGCATTTGCGTGAGCAGCCCCATCAGCACGCGCATGCCGCCATAGGCAATGGTGAGCAGTACTGGGGAGGCGAGCACCCAGACCAGCCAAGACGACGTCGCAATCGGCGCGCTGCCCTGCCCGGCTAGTGCGTCGGTTGCCCATTTGAACGTAAATGGAACGGCAACGGTTGCGAGCTTCGCTAAAAACAGCAACGCAATGGCAAGCAGGACGCGCAGCTTGAGGTCGCGGCGGTCCGCCGGCCAGATATAAGGCCAAAGATTGATGAGCGTTTGCAGCAACGCGCCGCGGGTCGCGGAAACTTGCGTTTCCACCTCCTGATGCGCGGACGATTGTGGGCTGGTCATTGTCGAAGAAAAAAGCGCGATTGGGGAATCGTCAATCAATCATATAGGCGGTTCCGGGGGCGCATTCACCCTAATCCAGGGGAAATTTACGAAATTTGGCCAAATTCGGCTGGCAACCATGGGGCGAGCGCCCCGTTATCTTGACGCTTCCGCGCCGAGGATGCACATCCAATTCATGAACAAAATTGAGACTATTTGCGTTTACTGCGGGTCGGGTCCGGGAACGGATCCGGCCTTCGTCGCTGCGGCTTACGCCTTCGGAAAAATTCTGGCCGACAATCGCATCCGCCTGGTCTATGGCGGAGGATCGATCGGTTTGATGGGCGCCGTCGCCGCCGCCACACGCGCCGGCGGCGGCAGCATCACCGGTGTGATCCCGAAGTTTCTCATTGGCCGCGAGCACCCCTTGCATACCGGCCAGGAGTTAATCGTCACGCGCGACATGCACGAGCGAAAACGCGTCATGTTCGAGCGCTCGGACGCCTTCGTTGCTCTGCCTGGCGGGATTGGCACGCTTGAGGAATTGGTCGAGCAATTGACCTGGGCCCAGCTCGGCCGGCACCGGAAGCCGATTCTTTGCGTCAATATTGCCGGTTTCTGGGATCCGCTTTGCGCCCTGCTCGATCACATGCGCTCGCTGGCGTTTATCCGCCACGACCTGTCATTCGAACTTTTAGTCGCCGATCGCATCGAGGAAATTCTGCCGAAATTGCGCGCGGCAATCGCGCTCGTGCCCGACGTCGACAAGAAGATGAAAGAAGCAACCGCCGAGCAATTGTAGGGTAGGCGTCATTCAAGCCGGCTT
>JACQTM010000027.1 GCA_016210825.1 Hyphomicrobiales bacterium | reverse complement strand
GGCCATTGGCGCGTTGTGCCGAAGATCGGTATTGACGGCTCGCACGGTCACAACGACGCCTTTGTCGAAAGCGGCGGCTCGCTCCCGGTCACCGCGACGGAGCAATCCACTTTTCGCGCGCGCGCCTTCGCCGGCGTCGAAACCGGTTATTCATGGTACGTTGGCCAGACGCTTTACGACGTCAGCGCCTATGGCCGCGCGGTCGAGATCATCCACCAGAGCGTCGATCCTGTGATCGTAACGGCAAACAACGGAACGACCAGTCCGCGCAGCGTACCCGGCGTCGTCGATGGACGCTTCGAGTTCGACACCGGCGCATCGGCTTCCGTGCGCTTGTCGAATCTGACGCGCCTTTATGCGGTCTACGACGGCCGCTTTCGCGACGGCTATCACGCGCATGGCGGAACACTCGGCATCGAGTTCCGTTGGTGATTGCGCGCTGACGCGCGCCCCATCCTGAAAAATAATTTGCGTCCTCGCCTCGCCGCTTGCGCGGCAAGTGTACGAATCGCGCCGGGCGCGAACGCCACAATGGTTAATGTCAAGTTAATAACAACTCTATCCACCGCGATTCGCGATTCAGGTAGCATCCTACTCCAGTGATTCGCGTCGCCTCGGCCGGGCGCATCGGCGCAGGGAGAGACGATACATGAGCAAGTTCGGGGGCTTTTTGGGCCGAAAAACATTCACCGCAGCCGAAGCTGCGCCGATCGCCGAAAAACTAGTTACGCACGACGACAACGCCCTTGATTTTGATGAGGATTTGTTCGCGCCGGTCGTGACCCAGCTTGGCGAAGCCAACGAAGCCGTGCGCAATCTCCTGGTCGATGCCGGCTCGAAGATCGGCGAGCTCGACGCCATCAAGAGCTCCTTCGGCAAATTGGTCGATCCGATCAACAAGACGCTGCGCGCCTTCGAGGAAGAGAAGACAAAGAAGATCAATCTTCAGACGCTCCTCAACGACATGCGCGCGGCCTACGCCAAACTGCGCGCCGACGCCGCCGAACTGCAGAAGAAGCTCGCGGCCTCAACTGGCGAGTCCAACCGCCTGCGCGACGAATTGTCCGCGCTGCAACAAGCGTTCCGTGCTGCGGAACAGACGATTGCCGAGTTGACCGCCGCAAGCGCCAAGTCGCGCCTCCAGATCGCCGATCTCGAACGTCAGCTGCAGCAGGAGGCCAAGGAGCGCGAGGCCACGCGCGAGGAGAATCGCCGCTTCGGTGAGCGCCTCGTCGCCGCCGACAAGCGCATCGTTCAGCTCGAATCCGACACCAATACGGGCCGGCAAAAGCTGTTGCTCGCCGACCAGGAGAAGGCCTCGCTTCAGGCTGCGCTCGATTCCGCGCACAGCGAGCAGACCCGCACCTCGCGCCGTCTGCTGGAAGCGGAAAATGCGCTTGCGGCGGCGCAGACGCGGATGCGTCAGATCGAGACGAACTACTCCGAGGCAAACTCCGAGCGCGTCCGCCTCGCCGCAGCGATCGAGGAGAACAATGAGCGTTATCAGAACGAGCTGAAGACGCAGGCGATGCGTTTCGAGACGCTGAAAGCGCGCGCGACGACGACGGACAAGCTGCTCGACGAGGCGCGGGCGACCCTGATGCAACGCGCCGATGAAATCCGCGGCCTTGAGCGGCGTATGGTCGAGGTAACGCTGGTGCGCAACGCCGTCGAAAGCAAGCTCAGCGAGATTGACAGCGCCAACGTCGTACGCGAGACGAAGTTCAACGATCTCGCTGCCGCGCATGCGACGCTCAATGAGCGCACCGAGGCGCTCGCCAAGACGCTAAAAGGGCGCGAAAGCTCGCTCGCGCGCGCCGATGAGCAGATCAATCAGCTCAACGATCGCATCATCTTTCTCGAGAGCGAGCGTGAGACCATCCGCCTCTCCTTCGAGGGTCAAATCGAGGAACTCAACACCACCCTGCAGCGCGAGCGCCTGGAGCGCGCCATGGCCGAGGGCGCGCTGGAGACCGCGCGCAAGGACCTGGCCCGCATGCGCCGCGAGACCGCGGCGGCGCAAATGCAAAGCGGCTCCGAGGACTATCAGCCGCTGCCGGTGCCGAAATACGTCAACGCTGCCTAGCTCCCTCTGCTAAGCATCACATGGCATCGCCGGGCCTAAAGCCCGGCGATGCGTTTTCTTGAGATGCGTCAGGCGCCGCCGATGCGGCCGTGAACCAATTCCCACCCTGCGTCACCAATGAGCGGATGAGTCCAAGGAAAAACTCGGATCGACCATCCGACTGGATTGAATGGGGACCGGAATGTTTTTGAAGATCCTGTTGATGATGCTGCTGATTGCCGTGATCGACCGGCTCGCGCACCGGCATTCGCCTGTGACCCAGCCTGTCCACGCCCGCAAGGCCCACCGCCCGGACATGGAGCGGGTCTGACGCCGCCGTTGGCGTGGCAGAACCGGCAATCCGTTGCCGCCATCATGAACGCGGCCGCCGCCATCGGACAATTTGCCTAAAATTTTAACGTGCCGCGCGTCGAACCTTTTCACGGTTTTGTGCGACACAAAGGTAATTCCAACGGCCCGGCGCGGAACGGTTCCGCACCCCCGCTAGCCACCCCGGAGGCTGTCGTGTCGGTTTCCTGCGCTTTCACCGTTTTTGCCACCCGTGCCCTGATCGGGCTTGCTCTCGGCGCAGGCGCGCTCGCGAGCGCCGAACCCGGCAAGGCCGCGCCCGCCTTCGACGGCAACTGGAGCGTGCTCATCGTCACCACCAAGGGCGAATGCGACCGCGGCTACCGCTACCCGGTACGCATCAACAACGGCGCCGTCGGCTATGCCGGCGAGGCGACGTTCAACATCTCCGGCAAGGTCACCGATACCGGTGCGATCACGGTCATCGTGAGCCGCGGCGACAAGAGCGC
>JACQTM010000236.1 GCA_016210825.1 Hyphomicrobiales bacterium | reverse complement strand
TGCAGTCGTAAAAGTCCTTGGTCTCACGCGGCGAGAAATGATCGATGAAGCCTGGCGAGCAGCCGCAACCGCGCGAATCCACGCGAACGCAAATGTAATCGTGCGGCACCCATTTCTCCGGATCGACCACTTCCCAGCTTTGATACTTGTTCGTCGATCCGGCGGCGACGTCGGGGTGTTGCGTCACCATGCGCTGCCATGCGCTCGGATAGCCGTCCTGGAAGGCAAGGCCTTTGGCATAGGGGCCGTACGAAAGAATAACCGGAAAACGGCCGCCTTTCTCCGGCCGATAAATATCCGCGCGAAGAATGAGACCATCGTCCATCGTGATCGGGACATCCCAGTCGATGCGCATACCGTCGCGCACCTCGGTACGTTGTTGCAGCGACGACATGACGTCCTCCAGCGCGATACTAACGCGACTTCGCGCGCATTCTGCTTCGCTTCAACCCTGCCATCGCTTCGAGTACGGCGCAAACCGCAGCCGTGTCGTGCTCGCCGTGGCCGGCTTTCAGCGCCTGTTCGTAGATTGGTTCGGTAGCGGTGAACAGCGGCGTGGTCACGCCGATTTTCTTCGCAAAGTCGCCGATGACCTGCATGTCTTTTTTCCACACCGACACTTTCATCGTCGGCTTATCGTAACTGTTTTTCACCATCATCGGCCCGCGCAACTGGAACATTCGCGAATTCCCGGCGCCCGCCGTCGCAAGCTCATAGACCATACGCGGATCGAGGCCGGACTTCATGCCCAGAACCATCGCCTCGGCGCCGGCGACGTTGTGGATGGCGACCAGCAGATTGGCGACGAACTTCATCTTGCTGCCGTTGCCGAACGTGCCGAGATCGTAGACCTCGCGGCCGAAATCGCGGAACATCGGGCGCAATTTACGAATGCTCGCCGTATCGCCGCTGGCGTAGAAAATCAGATCTTTCGTTTTCGCTTGCGCGCCGGTGCCACTGACCGGCGTGTCCAACATCACATGGCCGGCGTTACGTAACACGCGCTCGGCGCGTTCCTTGTCCTCGATAGCAAAGGTGCTCATCTCCACCACGATGCGGCGCGGCAATTTTGTCTTGGCGATCTCGCGCGCGACCGCGTCAAGCGCCTTCGGGCTGGGCAGGCTGGTGATGATAACCGGCACCGCCTTGGCGGCCTCGGCCGCGCTCGCTGCGATGTCCGCGCCGGCGCGCTTTGCTTCCTGACAGCGCGCGCGGCTGAGATCGAAGCCGATCACGCGCCAACCGGCCTTGGTAAGGTGGCTTGCGAACGCGCCGCCCATGATGCCGAGGCCGATAATGCCGACCGCGCCTTTTCTCTTTTTATCCCGCATGCGCGTTGTCCTCCCATTGGTCGCGCAGCACTCTAGCCGGGCGCGGATTGGCCGCAACCACTTCGCGCGATTTCAGACGGTGAAAGCGTGTTGACGCTTTCGCAGCGCGGCGCGATCGCCTATCGTCGCCGCCGAAAAAAGCCGTAGCACGAGGGTCATCCATGCAGGTGGGAATTGCGGGCTTGGGGAAAATGGGCGCGGCCATCGGCGCGCGGCTGATGGAAACAGGTCATCAGGTCGCGGTGTGGAATCGCACGGCGGAGAAGGCAAAACCGCTCGCGGAAGGCGGCGCGAAAATTGCTGCTTCCCCCGCCGAGCTTGCGAAGACGAGCGAAGCCATCATCACCATCCTCACCGACGCCGAGGCGATCGACAAAGTCTATGGCGGCGCGTCCGGAATTCTTGCCGCCGACATCAAGGGCAAGCTCGTCATCGAGATGAGCACCGTGCAACCGGCGACGGAAATTGCGCTTGCGGAAAAAGTACGCGCGAAGGGCGGATCTTTCGTCGAATGCCCGGTGGGCGGCACCACCGGCCCGGCGCGCCAGGGTAAACTGATCGGGCTTGCCGGCGGCAGCGACGCCGATTTCGCCCGCGCCAAACCGTTGCTCGACCAGATGTGCCGCAGGGTGGAGCATTGTGGGTCGGTTGGGGCTGGCGCTTCCATGAAGCTTTCGATCAACCTGCCGCTGATGATCTACTGGCAGGCGCTCGGCGAGGCGCTCGCCATCAGCCGCCATCTTGGGCTCGATCCGACGCGCGTCATGGAGCTTTACGCCGACACCTCGGGCGGGCCGAACGTTCTGAAGGTACGCGGCACAGCGATTGCAAAAATGCTTGCCGGCGACGACAAGGCACCCGGCACCTTCGATCTCGATTCCGGCCGCAAGGACCTGCGCACCATGTTGGCGGAAGGTAAGGCGCGCGGCGTGGAGCTGCCGCTGGTCGAGCGCACGCTTGCGAGTTTCGACGAAGCGAGCAAGGCCGGCTGGGGTGCACGCGACGCGTCGGGCCAGGCGATCTACTGGTCGCGGCGCGGGAAAAAATAACTTCGCAAACAATCGGGAGGAAGTATGTCCGTCAATCTGCAACAAGCCAGCACTATCGTCGATGCCGCGCTGAAGAAGGCGCGCGAAACAAAATGCACGCCGCAAACCGTCGTCGTGCTCGACGCCGGCGGCCATGTGGTCGCGGCAAAGCGCGAGGACGGTTCCGGCATCGTGCGCTTTGAAATTGCCACCGGCAAAGCCTGGGGCGCGCTCGGCATGGGCTGGGGCTCGCGCACCATGATGGAGCGCGCGGCGCAAAACCCGAACTTTCTCACAGCCATCGTCGCCGCGAGCGGCGGGCGGCTCGTTCCCAATCCCGGCGGCGTGCTCATTCGCGATGGCGCGGGCAACATCATCGGCGCCGTCGGTATTTCCGGCGACACTGCGGATAAGGACGAGGTCTGCGCCGTTGCCGGCATCGATGCGGCGGGGCTGAAAGCCGATCCGGGCGGGACGAAGAGCTGAAATTCTTAAAATCGTCATGGCCGGGCACCCGGGTCCGGCCTTTGGCCGGCCCGAGTGTAAACTTGTCCCGGCCATCCACGAATATCTTCA
>JACQTM010000227.1 GCA_016210825.1 Hyphomicrobiales bacterium | reverse complement strand
GTTCCGCTGTTGGCTTTCTTATTCATGCCGCCTCACTGATGCGCGAACAACTTGGCTCGCGAATAAACCTTGCGATGCCAGGTGTCAGCTGTACGGTCAGCGAACAAATCGAGGCTCTGCGCCGTGTTGCCGGTGACAAGGTTGTCGCCCGCATACGCCGAGAACCGGACGAGCTGATCATGCGGATCGTGTCGGGTTGGTCGGAGCGCATCGATGCGAAGCGAGCGCGCGACCTCGGCTTCAGGGCGGAGACATCGTTCGACGATATCGTGCGCATTCACATCGAGGATGAGCTCGGCGGCCGTATTGCTGCTTAGTCCGGTCGGATGCGTTTTCTTCAGCCGCTCATTCCCGCAACGTTGAAGCGCCGATATAAGCGCTTTCTCGCCGACGTCGTTTTGCCGGACGGCATAGAACTAACCGTGCACGTCGCCAATCCGGGCGCAATGACTGGTCTTATGACGCCGGGTGCGCGAGTCTGGCTTTCCAAGTCGGATAACCCAAAACGCAAGCTGCCTTATAGCTGGGAACTGGTGGAGGCCGACTTCGGGGGCGGCCTAGAGCTTGTCGGCGTTAACACCGGCCATCCTAACGCACTGGTGGCGGAGGCCATCGTCACAAATACGATTTCCGAATTGACCGGCTACGAATCGATCCGCCGTGAAGTCAAATATGGCAGGAACTCCCGCATTGATTTCCTGTTGGAGGCGTCCGCACGCTCCTCATGTTACGTAGAGGTTAAGAATGTTCATCTCATGCGGCAGCCCGGCGTCGCCGAATTTCCCGACAGCGTGACCGCGCGTGGAGCAAAACATCTCGACGAGTTGTCGCGCATGGTCGCATCCGGTGCGCGCGCTGCGATGTTGTTCCTAATCCAAATCGGTTCGGCGGATAGATTCGCGCTAGCTCGCGACATCGACCCCGCCTATGGCGCGGCTTTCGACCGGGCGCGCGCTGGTGGAGTGGAGGCGTTCGCTTATCGCTGTGCGCTTAATAGCGAGATGATCGAGGTCGCGGGTCCGGTTGCCATGCTCGGATAGCCAGTACGCTTGCGCCAGCTAGCCGATTGCTTACATTTGCCGAGCATCAAACGGGGAATGACATGAGTTACGTTGACGCCGCGGTCGCGCCGTTACGCAAAACCGGGCAAATCAAGCTTCACGGTCCCAATGCCTTCGCCGGCATGCGTAAGGCCGGGCGTCTCGTTGCCGAGTGTCTTGATATGCTGGTCGACGAGGTCAGACCCGGAGTTTCAACCGAAAAGCTCGATCGCCTCGTGTCCGAATTCGCATTGGATCACGGTGCCCTGCCGGCTACCCTGATGTATCGCGGTTACAAGAAATCGACCTGCACATCGATCAATCATGTCGTCTGCCACGGCATCCCGGGCGAGAAACCGTTGAAGGAGGGCGACATCGTCAATATCGATGTCACGCTGATCCTCGACGGCTGGCATGGCGATTCCAGCCGTATGTTCCCTGTCGGTGAAGTTCCGCGACGCGCCGAGCGGCTGATCGACATCACCTACGAAGCGATGATGCGCGGCATTGCCGCTATCCGGCCGGGCGGGACCACTGGCGATATCGGCGCCGCGATTCAAAGCTATGTCGAAGCCCAGCACATGAGCGTGGTACGCGATTTTTGCGGCCATGGCCTTGGCCGCCTGTTCCATGACGAGCCCAATATCGTCCATGTCGGCCGCGCGGGCGAAGGTACCATGCTCAAGCCCGGCATGTTCTTCACCGTCGAGCCGATGATCAATCTCGGCCGCCCTCATGTGAAGGTGCTCTCGGATGGATGGACAGCGGTGACGCGCGACCGATCGCTTTCCGCCCAATTTGAGCACACCATCGGGGTGACGCAGGACAGCGCCGAAATTTTCACGCCTTCGCCCAAGGGACTGCACAAACCGCCTTACGCGTCGTGAGAGACAGCCGATTGCAAAACCCGGCGATGGCGTCATGCTGAATGGCGATATCGGGTTGGGGATTTAAGGTGGCAGTCAAGAAACCTGCTGCACAGGATCGAAGGTACGACGGTGCCCTTGGATTAAAGGAAGCCGGTCCGCATTATTACGGCCATCGTGAACGGTTACGTGCGCGTTTCCGCGGCGCCGGCACGGATGCACTTACGGATTACGAATTTCTCGAACTGATCTTGTTCCGCGCCTTACCGCGTCGTGACGTCAAGCCGCTGGCGAAGGCGCTAATCACCAAGTTTGGCTCGTTTGCCGAGGTGGTCTCGGCCCCGGCAGCGCGGCTGGCCGAGGTCAAGGGGTTGGGCGACGCGGCGATTACCGAATTGAAAATCGTGCAGGCGGCGGCGAGCCGTCTTGCTCGTGGCGCCGTTAAGGGGCGTACGGTACTGTCGTCATGGTCGGCAGTCCTTGACTATTGCCGGACAGCGCAAGCATTTTCCGAGAAGGAACAGTTTCGCGTGATCTTCCTGGACAAGCGCAATCAGCTCATCGCCGACGAGCTGCAACAGACGGGCACCGTGGATCACACTCCGGTGTATCCACGCGAGGTAGTCAAACGCGCGCTGGAGCTATCCGCGACCGCGATCATCCTTGTGCACAATCACCCTTCGGGAGATCCAACGCCGTCGCGCTCCGACATCCAGATGACGCAGGCGATCGTGGAGGTCGCCAAGCCACTCGGCATCTCGGTTCACGATCACATCATCGTGGGCAAGGAAGGCCATGCCAGCTTCAAAGGATTGAAGCTGATCTGAGCCCGGCTACTTCCGTACCAGTTGAACCGCATCGACATTGTTGGGGATGCGTTGCCACGACAACGGCTCGGTTTCCTCGAAACGCCATTCTTCGGCACGAGCCGATATCAGCACGAGTTCGCCGCGATCCATACGCCAGGCGGCAAGACCGAAACCGGCAGCGATCCCATCGCATCCCGGCTTGACCTTCAATGCGAACTTGTCATCGCTGGCCTTGGTCATGGCCAGGGTCACGACGCAGATCGCCTTGCCCTCGCGCACGAATGTCCAGTCGCCGATGAGCTGATTGGGCTTGCGCTCCGCCTGGCCCACGGCGGCGATGTTCTGCAGGAAATAGAGCCCCTCGCCGGGCCTCTCGCCTTCATAGATTCCGCTTTCCACCTCAGTCAACGTCAAGAGCGGCTTGCCCTTGGAATCGAGCAGACGGAGCACCTCGTCTGCGATCGACCATTGCGCGGCCTCTTTGAGGGCTGGAAATACGGTCGTGCAAGCGACATCGAGTTCGAGCTTGGCACCGCCCGGTACGGAATCGGATTTCAAATGCGCAATACAATTTTTTTCGCGATCGGCGGTCGAGAGTTCCCAGGTACCAGCCACGGCTTTAATTTGATCCGTAACCGCTGTCTGTGTCCGCGCGTCATTCGCTGCAATGACCGTTAATACGGTAAGCAGCACAAAACCGCTTCGGTTGCTCTTTCGATCCATATGACGATCGCTTCAGCTGGCCCTTTGTTTAGGCGGATACGGCGTCTCCGGCACAGGCGTCAGCGGCGGTTTACCGGCAAACCATGCCAAAATATTGTCCACCACGAGCTGATCCATGGCGCGGCGGGTATGAACCGACCCCGAACCGACATGGGGAAATAGCACTACATTTTCCATCGCGATCAGCTCCTTCGGGACGTTCGGTTCGTTCGCGAAAACATCGAGACCCGCGGCCATGATCCGTTTTTCCTGCAGCGCCTTGATCAACGCCGGTTCGTCCACCACCGATCCGCGCGCCATGTTGATGAAGATGCCGTCGGGGCCGAGCGCGTCAAGTACTTGCGCATTGATTAGGTTCTTCGTACTGGCGCCACCCGGCAGGATCGCCAGGAGAATATCGACATCGCGCGCCATCTCCACCAGATTCGGATAATGCTTGTAGTTCACGCCCGGCTGCGGATTGCGCGAGTGATAGACCACCGGTACGCCGAAAGCTTCAAGCCGGCGCGCGATGGCCCGGCCGATGCGCCCCATGCCTACGACGCCGACAGTGCGGTCGCGTAATGTCGCCTTGGTTAGGGGATAGGCTATCTCCGGCCATTTTCCAGCGCGCAGATAGCGCTCGGATTGCGGTAGCTCGCGCACCGTGCAGAGCAGCAGGCCCAGCGCCGTGTCGGCGACCTCCTCGTTGAGAACGTCGGGCGTGTTGGTGACGATGATGCCGTGCTCGCCGGCCCATCGGGCATCGATATGATCGTAACCAACGCCGAAGCTTGCGACGATTTCAAGCTTGGGAAGGCGCGACATGAAAGGACCGTCAATTCGATTGGACGTATAGGCGATCGCGATCCCGCGCACGCGCGGCGCAATCTGCGCAAGAAACGCCTCTTGATCCTTAGCTTCGGCCAGTTTGTGCAAGGTGACGACGGGGGAGAGGCCCTCGACCATGACCGGTTTAGTTGCTCCGATTAGCAATACCTCGGGCTTGTCTGCGGCCATTCCGTTCTCCTTCATGGATCTTGTTGGGCGCGTGTCGGTTCTGAGAAAAAGTGCAGGACCCTGTCGGATCAAATGCGGTCAAGTCAATGGGTCGATGCTCTGACGCCGCGCTTATTTGGCCTTGATTTCATACTCGCTGCTGAAAGATGATCGCCAGTAGGTCGCGGGCCGACAATACAACTAACTTGCAAAAAAATATGGGCAGCCGGCGTTTCGGACCGGCGCGGTGAAGGAGTAACTCGTGACAGAACGCATTGGCTTCATCGGTGTCGGCCTCATGGGCCACGGCATGGCGAAGAATCTCGTCGAGAAAGGTTACCCGCTGACTGTTCTCGGCCATCGCAATCGCGCGCCGGTCGATGACCTGGTGAAGTGCGGCGCCAAGGAGGCCAAGACCGCGGAAGAGGTGGCGAAGAATTCCGACATCGTCTTTCTTTGCGTGACTGGTTCCACGGAGGTAGAGGCTTTGGTTCGCGGCGTAAATAGCTTGAAATCCGGCGCGCATAAGAATCTCATTATCGTCGATTGTTCGACGTCTGATCCGAATTCTACGATCGTGCTTGCGACGGAATTGAAGCCACTTGGCGTCGCTTATTGCGATGCGCCACTCGGCGGGACGCCGCAGCAGGCTGAGGAGGGCAAGCTGTCGGCCATGGTCGGTAGCGATGCGGAGGTATGGCCGCGCATTGAAAAGGCCATCGGCGCCTGGGCGGCGAAGGCGGTGCGCGTCGGCGATACTGGCGATGGGCATAAACTCAAGCTGTTGATGAATTTTCTCTCCATGGGCTATGGCGCGCTCTATGCCGAACTGCTCGCGGTCGCGCGCAAGAACGGACTGACGCCACAAGCTGTCCACGCCGTGATGCGTGGCAGCCGCTTCGATTGCGGGATGTATCAAACCTTCTTCGCCTGGGTGCTTAACCGTGAAGAGGCACATAAATTCACGATCAAGAACTCGCACAAGGACATGAAATATCTCGCGGCCATGGCTGAAGCCGGCAGTGTTGCCAATCCGATGGGAAATGCCGTGAAGAATTATTATGCGCTCGCGGAAGCCGCGGGCCGCGGAGACCTATATGTGCCAACGCTTGCCGATTTTGTTGCCGAGCTGAATGGCATTTCGCCTAGCGGCGCGAAAAGGCATGCGGCCGAATAATCACACGCTGTAGCCGGATTGCTTGGACGGCAAGGCTTGTGGCTGGGCGGCATATCGCCTAGAGCACTTGCGCGAATGCCGGAAGCGTCGACCGTTCTTTACAGCATAAGACACCCATGAATATCGGTTCCGTTCAAAAAGCCCGTAAGTTCGTATTTTTTCTTGCAATTATGGTCGGCGTTGCACTCGCCGCCGTAACGGCGTCTATCACTCCGAGTGGTGGAAAAATGCACGAGCTGATCGAATGGGTCGGCATCGTGTTCATTGTTATCTGCATCATGGGCCGTACCTGGTCATCACTCTACATCAGCGGGCGCAAGAACACTGAGTTGGTGACGATCGGACCCTATTCGATCACACGCAACCCGCTTTATTTTTTCTCATCGCTCGGCGCCGCCGGAATGGGCGCGCAAATGGGCACCATCGTAATGGCGCTGATATTCGGGGCGATCGCCTGGATCGTCTTTTATTTTGTCGTTCTACAAGAAGAGCGACTGTTGTCGCACACCCACGGCAAGAGCTACCGCGACTACATGACAAAGGTGCCGCGCTTCCTACCGAGGCTATCCCTTTGGCGGGATAACTCGACACTCATGATCCGCCCGCCCGGGGTGTTGATGACGTTCGCCGATGCACTCATGTTTCTGATTGCCGTTCCGGTGGCCGAGCTGCTTGAGACGTTGCAGGAAACGGGCGTGGTTCCGATTTTAATGGTCCTGCCCTAGCCGGGTCGCAGTATTCGCGCGGCTAGACCAGCATCGTCACCGGCTGTTCGATAAAACCCTTGCAGGCGGCGAGCAATTGCGCCCCGACGGCGCCATCGACAACACGGTGATCGCAGGAGAGCGTCAGCGTCATCTGCGTGGCGAATGCAACGCCGCCGTCCGCCGCCTCAATCGGACATCGCTGCGCCGCGCCGACCGCGAGGATGGTCGCGTGCGGCGGATTGATAATGGCGGCGAATTCCCGGATTCCGTACATGCCGAGATTGGAGATCGCGCTCGACCCCCCTTGATAGTCTTCCGGCATCAGCTTGCGCGCCCGTGCGCGGCTCGCGAGATCGCGCATTTCCGTGGAGATTGTGCCGAGCGACTTACTCTCAGCCTTGCGGATCACCGGCGTGATCAGCCCGCCGTCGATCGCGACTGCGACACCGATGTCCGATTGACCAAAGCGAAGGACTCGGTCCTCCGCCCACACCACGTTGGCCTGCGGCACGCGTTGCAGCGCTAGTGCCAGCGCCTTGATGACGAAATCGTTGACCGAAAGCTTGAAGGCCGGACCGCCGTCCTTGTCCTTGGGCGAAACAGCATTTGCTTCCTCGCGTACTTTCAAAAGATCATCGATAACGGCGTCGAGCGTCAGATAGAAATGCGGAACGGTCTGTTTTGCCTCGATCAGGCGCGAGGCGATGGTGCGACGCATGGCGTCGAGGGGGATCTCCTCGAACGGCGTGCCGCGATAGAGCGCCATGATATGGCTCGCGGAGCGTCCCGCGGCGGGCGGGGTAATTTGTATGCGTGGCGTTGCCGTCTCCACGTCGCGCGCAACGATACGCCCATGCGGACCTGAGCCTTTGATCGTGGAAAGATCGATTCCGCCCTCGCCGGCGATGCGCCGCGCTAGCGGCGTCACCGCGACGCCACCCGGTAATCGCGCCGCGCCGAAGTTGCGTTCCGGTGTGCGCACCTCATGAAATGGATCGAGCGGACCGGCAGGCGAGCGACGCACAGGTGGCGCAGGCTCATTCCGCCGCTCGTCCCCGCGCAAGCGGGAACTCAGGGCAGCCGGGCTCTGGATTCCCGCTCTCGCGGGAATGATTGGAGGAGAGGCATCGCTACGTGCCACAGTCGCACTCACGGCCGCCGCGCCGCCTTCGCCCACGATCACCGCGACGATCGCGCCAACTGGCGCAATCTCGCCCTTCCTCACGCGGATTTCCGCGATGACACCCGCAGTCGTGGCCGGCACTTCCATCGACACCTTGTCGGTCTCGATCTCGAACAGATTGTCGCCCGGCTTGACGGTATCGCCGACCTGCTTGAACCAGGTGCTGATCTTGCCCTCGGCGACGGTTTCGCCAAGCTGCGGCATCAGAACGTCCATTCAGCGGCCCTCGTTTGCGCCAATTGCTGGAATATTACCGACCGTCGTCCCCGCGTAGGCGGGGACCCATAACCATGAGATTCGTCGGATTTGCTCGGACAATGCCTCATTGAAAGGGCGGTGGTTATGGGTCACGGCTCGCGCGAGCTTCACTCGCTCGGCCGGGACGACAGTCATTGCATGACTCACCAATTCAGCGATACGTACTGCGTCTCAAGAAACTCCATCAGCCCCTCGTGCGCGCCCTCGCGGCCGATGCCGCTTTGCTTCATGCCGCCGAACGGCGCGGCCGGATCGGAGACAAGTCCGCGATTGAGTCCGATCATTCCGAAGTCTAGCTTTTCCGATACGCGCATGCCGCGGCCCACATCCTTGGTATACAGATAGGCCATGAGACCATATTCGGTGTCGTTCGCACGCCTGATCGCCTCATCTTCCGACTTGAAGGTCTGTATCGAGGCGACCGGGCCAAAAATCTCGTCATTGAGCATCGCGGCGGAGTCCGGCACGTTGGTGAGCACCGTCGCCGGATAGAAGAAACCGGGGCCATCCGGCGCCTTGCCGCCGGTGAGCACTTTGGCGCCTTTCTTCACGGCATCGTCGACAAGGTTGATCACCTTGTTGCGACCTTCTGCATTCACCAGCGGGCCGAGCGCCACGCCGTCATCGAG
>JACQTM010000224.1 GCA_016210825.1 Hyphomicrobiales bacterium | reverse complement strand
GTGCATGCGTGACCGCCACTTCCAAGGCGATGGCCGCGTTGTAATACGGTCCAACTTTAGCCTTGTCTGGTAACACGACAAACCATTCACCGATTGTCTTGATGACGGTGAAATCGGCACCTCGGTGCGGTTCATTGTTCGGCATTTTACTGAACCGATAAGGACTGGGGTGTATCGAATAGAAACACAATAGGAATGAAATTCACGTTAAGGACTTGTTCCGGACATGCAGCATACAGCTTTATTCAATCACCTCATCGGTGCGCAGCGAGGAACGAAAAAGCCCCGACCTTTCGGTCGGGGCCCTCTTTTCGTCGGCACTTACACAACAATTCCGACCACTAAATCTTTCGTGAATGAATCCGCCGTGTTGGCGGCAAGCCTCCGCTATGACGTTTTTCCGGATACGTTGCCGTCGCGGCAACTCCTAGAATGAGGGCGATAGCGATCGCAGCAAATGCAATTGCGATAATCATTGAATTTATCATACCAAGAATGGCTGTAATCTCTTCTTGAGCTGGATCAAATTGAATTCAGAACGGCAATTCCAACAATGCTTTCATATATGACCTCGCAACAAAAATAGTTCACACCTATAACCTGGTCCAAAAGCAGCCGGTTATTTAATGCGCGCCGGGAGGGGCCAGGTTGGGCCATGCCTCACTGCTGCGGCCCATAGGCCGCTCCCAGCGTTCTGTTCGTAAATTCGCCGCTACGCCGGCACCCGAACATCTGCGACAGCAATCATCGCGGCACTTTCACCCGGTGGAGCCATGTAAACCTCCACGCTTGATTGCCAACATACACAGTTTGACTCCTGGCATTGCGATGTCAATGCATCCTCTAGTCAAGCGCGCCGGGCTTGAGTCGAGGAGAACGAAGACTATTTGATCTGAATCAACGCGCGGGTCGATACATAATGAAAAATTGTTATTGCTTGCAGGGAAACCGGTAAGCAATGTAGGTGCTTCGAGGAGACGAGAGGCGTGCGCTATGAAGATGGCGCCGTCTCTCTTTTTTTGTCGCTAAAATTGTTGCGGGCGGGATGTTTGCGCCGATTGCAAATTTTCTTGGAATTGCTCGCGGCAACTAAACGTCCGCATATCCGCTGTGCCGCTTCTTTCGGAGCATGAGTGGATGTATGTTGTAAATTGCGAAGCCAACACTGATGACCCAATCCGAGCAAATCGCCGCTAATCCGTTACGGCGCGATCGGACTGCCGAAATAGCGCGCCGTTTCAACAATCCAGTCTCGATAGCGCACAAATGGAGTGATGCCAGTGAGCCTGCCGCAACCAGCTTCATTTTTCGGTCCAGTGGGCCAGCTGGCAACCCCAGTGACGACCAAGCGGCCAGAATTGTTCTAAAAAACAGGCGCGTCAGAATTGCCGGTGCAGGCGCCAAAACCCACACTATTGTAAACTGACTGCCAAGTTTGCACTGCCTCACCATCTGTCGAAAGCAGGTCATAGAGAGCATCGCAACGCATCGAGGTCACGCGATCCGTGAAATCACTGGGACAAGCGCCTTTTAGTCGACAATGTCATTGTAACGTTCGGTTCGATCTGTATTCAGGAAGGCCAGCCAACTCGAATAACTCGCCCGGTTGACCATCAAATCGACGGGCGAACGCAAGGAAAACGCTAGCGGGCGTATCACCAGCGCAGCGTTTCTGTGAGCGAGTGCATGACACTCCGTGTGGGTTAAGAGCCCTCGTCCGAAATCTTTGCCAATCCGCTGTTGCGGCGCTTTGGGCTCAATCCGCGCAGGGAGCAGGCTCGTGCGCTCGATCTATGCCGACGGGTGGTTTCCGGCGCGTGCGTGCGGCGCTATCATGCTCTCCATCGGCGATCTCTCTAGGAATTTATAGGAGCAACGATCGCTTGAAATCAGGGAGGATAATTATGACCGAGCTAACACGCCGCCGCATGCTGGCGGGAGCGGCTAGTGCGACGGTCGCAACCGCGCTTGCGCCGCCTTTCGCACATACACCGGCACTTGCCGCAGCACCACTGGCTAGCAAGCAGGCGCCTGGATTTTATCGCTACAAGGTCGGCGATTTCGAGATCACCGCGGTCACCGACGGCGCGGCCACTTTCCCGCTGCCCGATAAATTCGTGCAAAATCAACCCAAGGCCGAAGTTCAAAAGGCGCTCGCGACCGCGTATCAACCGACCGAAACGGTAACGATCCCGTTCACGCCAATCGTCATCAACACCGGGCCGAAACTCGTGCTCATCGACACCGGGTATGGCCCCGAGATGAATGCCAAGACTAAAGGCAGGGTCGGACAACTTCCGTTAAATCTTACCGCCGCCGGAATTGATCCGAAGTCGATCGATGTCGTCATCATCTCGCATATGCATCAGGACCACGTCCTTGGGCTCAGAACCGCGGATGGCGGCTTTGCATTCCCGAACGCGGAAGTCTTGGCCCCCGCGCTCGATTGGGCCTACTGGATGAGCGACGCGGAAATGAACAAGCTACCGGAAGGCTATACCAAATCGGTTTATCCGGGCATTCGCAAGGCATTCGTTGGCCTCGAGAACAAGGTGACGAAATACGAATGGGGCAAGGAGATCATTCCTGGCATCACAACGATCGCCACGCCCGGCCATACGCCCGGCCACACGTCGTTCGTCATCGCTTCGGGATCGGCCAAGGTTTTCGTGCAGTCGGATGTCACCAATATCCCACATCTATTCCTGCGCAATCCTGATTGGCAGGTGATGTACGACATCGACCCGCTCAGAGCCGCCGCGACGCGCAAGAAATTCTACGACATGGCCTCTGCTGAAAAAGCCATGATCCAAGGCTTTCATTTTCCATTCCCCTCGGCTGGCTTTGTCGAGAAGGAAGGCGCGCAATTCCGGCTCGTACCAATACCCTGGAACCCGATAATTTGAGCCGCACACTCTGCTGAACGCAGCGCAAATTTAAATCGCGAGTCACGTTATCGAAAGTTACAAGCTGAGCCCCAGCGCATGCGCTGGGGCTCTTTATTGGTATTCAATTTTGGCAAACGGCACTTCTCTGCCGATCGCGGCACTTCGCATCACGTCGGCTGTCGGGGGACAAGCGGACTCAGCGCATACATCGCGAAACTGTGCGATTGACCCGGAGCCGACGTTGACAGTTCTGCGACACATTCCGGTTACACTGTGCACGGAATTTTATGCCCGATGTTCTTGCGTCGATCTTAATCAGATCTGGATGGTATTGACTGTTCGATCCTCGATCGCTCCGCGCACATAGGCGTAAAGGCTTGCATTACGAGACGAGAGAATCTGCAGGGCGGCCAGGACGGCGTTGGCAGGTTCGAGAACGGTCATGACCGGCACGTTGCTCGGTGCCCGCAAGGACGACCAGACATCGTCGGGAAACTCCTCGAAGCTGGCCGGCACCGTGATTACTGGAATCGCCGACATGGCTGACAGCGTCGGACCTGCGCCGTTCGATCGCCCGATGTTGGCAATGATGACTGAGTCCGGGACCTCCTGCGCCATCCGATGCAGAGTGCTTGCTGCAGCCACCGGCTCTTTGTGGACAGAGCAGGTCACGACGGTCATCAAATCCGCCAGCCCGCCGAGTGCTTCCAAGAATGCGTCGGTCCGATCATTTTCCGATCCTAGCCAGAGGATGATCTGCTGACGCGGCAACCGGAAGCGGTTCGTGACATCCGCTACGAACCGGTACTTCTCGGCCACCTCGTCGAGAGCGCCACCATCGCGGTAGACCTGCTTGTCGATGTAGGACCCGCTCTCGATGACTCGCCAAGAATCATTGTCGATGACATCCGCAAGCAGCAGGCGCCCTTTGGTGTTAAAACCGAACTCGACCTTGAGGTCGGCAAGCGTTCCGCCCTCGAGCTGCCATGCCTTCTCGAGCACCAGGAAAACGTGGCGTGCGATGCGCCGCATCTCGGGGAAGACTTTCCACTCCTCGCCGGTGGCAAAGACCTCCGATGCCGAAAGGATCAGGAACGGCTCCTGTTCCTGCATCGATTTCGCCGGATGGAAAAGATGAATCTGCGAAGCTCCGTCCGTGTAAATCAGCAGCGGATCGTCACAGATGAGCGACTTTCCTTTCCAGTTCCTATTATTGGTCTTCAGAAAGAACTCGACAATCAGCCTCGGAAACAACTGCCCTTTCGAGAAATGCGGGTTCCGCTTCAGATAGGAGCCGTGCGCTTCGCGCCGGACCACTACCTCGTAGGGAAGCATCGAACACTTCGGTGTGATGAACGACGTCGGGCTGTCCTGCTCCTCGAAGGCGACAGGCAGGCCGCATGCCTTCAACAAGCGGAAAACATTGCATGTCGTCGTAGTGGCATGCCTTCCCTTGTTCGGGATGACATCATGCTTGGCGCCATCACCAGCAGTGATGTCGTCCTTGGAAATGAGAGCCACCAGATCAGAACGACCGGCAATTTGATGGATCTTCTTGGTCTTGCCCTCGGCGATAAGCGCACCGAGAGAGTAGTTTGCTGTAAGACGTTCTGCCGGTTTAGTGTCCACCGTTCATTCCCGCCTTTGCTTCAAGTTGATCGGATACAACATTTTTCAACTACTCTTTCACTCAGGACAAATATACGCCAAGTCGCTCTCCCATGGGCCAATGATCATTACCAAAAGTCGTCATACGAGGATGCCGTCGAACCAGCGGGTCAAATCAGGTGTGAACAAGCTTATGACCGACCCCTGCAATATCGCCATTAACGGCAACCAAGCCATAAGGTGCAACATGGAATTTCCTCGGCGACTGGTGGATGGATATCACTCGTTTCGCAATACTCGCCTTCGCGTCGAGCAAGAACGCTACCGGGAACTCGCCGAGACCGGCCAGCAACCTGAAATCCTGATTATTGGCTGCTGCGACTCGCGGGTTTCGCCCGAAGTGATCTTCGATGCGCGTCCCGGCGAGCTATTCGTGGTGCGTAATGTGGCAAATCTCGTACCGCCCTACTCGCCCACCGGTTTTACACATGGCATTTCGGCGGCGATCGAATTTGCTGTTCAGGCGCTTAAGGTGAAGCACATTGTCGTGCTCGGGCATGCCCGCTGCGGGGGCATCCGAGCCTTTGCCCAACAGGATGCGCCTCTCTCTTCTGGTGACTTTGTCGGCAAATGGATGTCATTGATATCGCCGGCTGCGGAAGTTGTAGGAGCGCGCGGCGACCGACCGCTTGCGGACTATCTGACGCAGCTCGAGCAGGCGTCGATCATCAAAACGCTCGACAATCTGAAGACTTTTCCGTTTGTCCGCATCCTCGTGGAACATGGAGTGCTGCTCCTCCATGGTGCCTATTTCGACGTTGCGAGCGGGTTGATGGCGGTTTGTGATCCGGAGACGAAGACGTTTGCTTTGGTCGACAGCGGCTAGCACGCAAACCTTCCTTCACCTCGTCAGGCCCATGTCATTAAATACCACATCCGTAGTAGTCAGTATTGGACGAAAACGTCCCGTGCTAGCTGCTGCGCCTTTTCTTCCGCGCGCGACGTTCCAGCATGTTGAGGCTTTCCACCAGCGCCGAGAACGCCATCGCTGCATAGATGTATCCCTTTGGTACCTTGGCCCCGAAACCTTCGGCAATCAGTGCCGTACCAATCATTAGTAGGAAGCCTAGAGCCAGCATCACGATGGTCGGATTGGCGTTGATGAAGTTGGCAAGCGGCGTCGCCGCCATCAGCATAGCGAGCACGGCAACGATGACTGCGATGACCATGATAGGTATGTGCTCGGTCATACCGACGGCGGTGATAATGCTATCAATAGAGAACACCAGGTCGAGAACCACAATCTGACCCATCGCTGCTGCGAAACCGAGCCGAATATCTTTGCGGTCGAACAGATCCGGACCTGGGTCGGGATCAACCCGATGATGGATCTCCTTCGTGGCCTTCCACACCAAAAACAGGCCGCCCGCAATCAAGATCAGGTCACGCCAAGAGAAGTCGTAGCCGAATATCGAGAAAATTGGCGTGGTCAAACTTACAATGAATGCAATTGAGCCCAGAAGGCCCAACCGCAGGATCAGCGCGAGACCGATTCCAATCCGGCGTCCCAGCTCGCGCTGATGCTCGGGCATGCGGTTGGTCAGAATGGCAATGAAGATCAAATTGTCGATGCCGAGCACGACCTCCATGGCGATCAGGGTTAAGAGCGCAGCCCAGGCGGCAGGCTCGGCGACAAGGCTCAACAGAGTATCCATCGCGTGCAATTACGAGAATCGAACGTTCGGGGTGAAGTAAAAGCCATAATTGAATTCCCGCGTTGTGTCTTGTGACAAAAGGAAACAGATAAGCCCGAATGTCGCGTAGTGGCAGATATTGTTGCAAAAGTCGGCGGGGCCCTCCAAGTGCGCAACTATCGAATCTAACAGGCGCGCTGCTTGAATCAATCTTGCGCGACAGATCGATTTCTTGAATCAATGTTGCGCGTCGGGATGCGAAAATTCTTTTTGCAACACAATCGGCACGAAGCTGCCGATCCGCGATGTCCGCTGTGGCGGTGAGTTTCAGAGGGTAAACGGACTATCCGCCTGCTAGCTGGCCTTTCTTGACGTGCGGCCATAGGCACGTAGTGTGTTAGTGGTCTCCCCCATCCCCGAGAGCTGCGATCCGCGCTGGCAGGCCCCAGGCTGTGCGTCCCTGGAGTCTGCTCACACAGGACATCGCAACCCGCTCGAAAGGAGCATTCCCATGGCGGAGAAAGAGCAACCGAAACTGCCGACGCACCGTGCCCATTCCGTAATTCGACGCAAAGGGCAGGATGACTTCTGGCTCAATGTTGGCTTGGTGTTCCCGCACAAAGACGGCAGCGGCTTCAACATCATGCTTCAGGCGTTCCCCCTCGACGGCAAGATTGTCTGCCGCGAAATCACGGCCGAGGACGAATCCGAGGAACCAACGCCGAGCCGCGCCAAGTCGAGCAACAACAGCCGCCAGGTCGCGCCGCGGCGCTGAACGTCAAAAGCCCCGCACGTTGCGGGGCTTTCATCTGCATCCACATCGCAACGCCGATCACCGCACGTCGGCCGACAAAAAACCCGGCGACAGGAAGGGGGCAACCGCTGTGCCGGGCCAGGACGCACAACTCTCCCCACTTCGCGCGTCAGCTGTGACGGGGTGGAGTTCGAGCCTGAGATGGATACGGGTGCAGGAAGCGTCAAGTCCAGACCACCGGCCCCCGCGCGCGCTCGGGCGGATCGGCGATGCGGATGTGGCGACAGCAGAGCGCGGAAATCCGCCGCATCTCCGAGCGACCAATCGGTTCACGCGGGCGGCGTGTCGGCCTTGTCGCCGAGGCGCGCGGGCGCGTTCAGCTTCTCCAGGTAGAGCAGGAAGGCGCTGTGGTCCCACTGCTGGTGGCCCGCGTCATAAAGCTCCTTGAACACGTCACGCACCGCCCTGACGATCGGCAGTTGCGGCAAGCCGATCTCCTTGGCCGTCGCCAGCACCGTGTCGAGGTCCTTGACGAAGTTGCGGATCGGCGCGCCCGGGCGGAAGTCGCGCTTGATCATGCGCCGGCCGTGCTCCTGGAGCACACGGCTGTCGGCATGGCCGCCGGCCAGCGCCACCGGAATCTGGGCGGGGTCGGCGCCGCCGGCGCCCGCGAAGAGCAAGCCTTGCGCCACGCTCGCGATATTGCAGGCGACCATGATCTGGTTGGCGAGCTTGGCGATCTGACCACTGCCAGCGGGGCCGATGTAGCTCGCCCGGCCCATCGGCTTCCACACCCCGTCGCGCTCAGTGCGGTCGAAATCAGCCCGCGCGCCGCCAGCCATGATCGCGAGCGAGCCCTCGGCGGCGCCCAAGCTGCCGCCCGAGACCGGGGCGTCGAGATGGCCGACCCCGCGCTCCTTGAGCCAGGCGGCGTGCTCCTGGGCCATCTTCGGCGGGATCGAGGCCATGTCGATGAACACGGCGCCTCTTTTCATCACGTCCGCCGCCCCGCTGTCGAAGAACACCTCGCGCACGACCGGCCCGCTGTCGAGGATGGAGAGGATGTAGTCGGCACCCTTCACGCAATCGCCCGGATCGCCGGCGACCCGGGCGCCCTGTTCGGCGAGCGGATCAGTCTTGGAGCGGGTGCGGTTCCAGACCGCCGCCTTGAAGCCGGCCTTGATCAGGTTGGCGGTCATCGGCGCTCCCATGATGCCAGTGCCGAGAAAGGCGATGTGGTGAGTCATTGGAGGGCCCCTCCTTGGCTGAACGGTACGTGGTTGACATCCCACGGCGGCGGCTTGGGGATGGCGATGTTGCGGCCAGTGCTCACGCTAATGCAAGTTGAGTTCGTACGATCTTCATGGTCTGCAGCATTGTCTGCATGTGGCACGTTTCTTCCCAATTTAGTCGGGCAGATCAGGTCTGCTCTGCCCGGGCAATTCAGACGTCAACTTGTTCCGCTATGGCCAGAGCATCATCGACCTCGATGCCGAGGTACCTGACGGTGCTTCGATCTTGAGCAGAAGCCGCACAGCTCTCAGATTGCCGGTGCAGGCGCAGCCGTTCACTGGGTCTTGACCGTGATCTCCACGCGGCGGTTCTTCTGCCGGCCCTCCGGGAGGTCGGAGCCGTCTGGCTTGGCATTGGGGGCGATGGGCCGTGCCTTGCCAAAGCCACGCGAGGACATGCGCGTCGTCACGCCAGCCTCGACGAGCCAGCGCCGTACCGAGTCTGCCCGGCGTTCCGAAAGCTTTTGATTGTACTGGTCGCCACCCCTGCCGTCGGTATGGCCTTCAATCGTGGCGGATGCCTTCGGATAGGCTTTCATCACGGATGCCACCTTTTGGAGCGCGGGTCCGGCCTCGGGCCGCAAATCGGCCTTGTCAAAGTCGAACAGCACGTCGGCGGCAAGGTCGATCTTGATTTCCTTTCCCTTCACCGTCGCGCCGAGATCCTTCAGCGCCGCCTGTAATGGATCGATACGCGCCGACAGACCGGCGGCGAGCCCCCTGATCTCGAGCACCTCTGCCTTAAGCGGTAGCACTTCGCCTTTCAGCGGCAGCACCTGGCCCTTAGCGCCTGGTGGAATCGGCGCATCCTCCTCATACAGTTCTCCTGCTGCCGGTTGGGACAACAGCACCATCGCCGCTACTGCGAAAACAGTGAACTGCGCTCTAGGCCGCGCCATGACCGGCTCCCTATTCACTCACCGGTATGTCTTCGAACGGAGGGAATTTGGCGATGTAAACGCTGATCTTCTTCGAAGTGGCCGGCGGAGCAGGGAACTTGGCCCAGTTCACACGCTGTTGACCGGCGACATATTGCCCCTCGAAGACCTGCAGAATTCTATTGCCTCCTGAGTCGGTCAAATAGCTGTATTTCTTATTTTCCGCCGGATCGATATAGTAAAACTCGTTCCAACTGAAACCGTAAGAAATTGGTTTTCCTGGGGTCCCGGTCAACCCGCCAGCTTGACCAACGGTGTTGACGATCCTCCATCGGATATTCAATGCACCACCGCTGACGCGCTTCACTTCGAGGAGGTCGCAGCGCAGGTTCGGGTCGTTGGAGAATTCCGCGCTGGCGAGAACTTTCTGCTCCGATTGTGCAAGCGCTTGGCCCAACATGATGATCACTACCGTAAGCCCGGCAAGCAAGATAATTGCCGACAACATCGTGCGCGTCTTGATCATGGTCGTAATCTCCCCTTCTCGCACGGCTGATTGATCGTTCGCATCAAGGATCGGTGCTCAAGTTCGGGACCTCGTCTGCTCTTCTCGGAAACGTGCGGCAGCTTCTGTCTGGTGGTGCCGACCTCCGATTCACAATTCGAAGGCAACGTCGATGGATGCTTTCACCATCGACGAAGCTTCTTCCAAACAACAAAAATCATAAGGTTATTGGGATGATGTTTCAATCCGGGCCATTCCGCTTCGCGGTGCTTGCGTTTTTATACCGGATGCGGACGCGCCCGGAAGGGGAGCGAGGTGATGAGTGCCCCCGGCCATTTTGCATTGCGAGAGTCTGCAAATGGCAGATTGTGCTGCAACAGTCCCAACATGCCATGCGACTAATTTTCCACAAAAAGACGAAACAAGCTGCAATCGCTGATTGATGTAACCTCAAGCCTGTCACTAAAGTCGCCTGTAAGTTCATCACTAGATTATGTACTCCCCCATATGTTCATTCGAACGTCGCACCTACAGCGAGGAAATTTCGTGATCAGTGATGCAAAAATACTTTTGTAACACAATCGGCACGAAGCAGTAACGTTGGGAGCGTGCAATGATATCCGCTATTGGCGGATTTTGTTGCAAAAAGAATTTTCGCATCCCGACGCGCAACATTGATTCAAGATATCGATCTGTCGCGCAAGATTGATACAATCAGCGCGCCCGTTAGATTCGATAGTTGCGCACTTGGAGGG
>JACQTM010000232.1 GCA_016210825.1 Hyphomicrobiales bacterium | reverse complement strand
TCCGGCAAAGATGCCGCAAGGACAGAAGCTGAAACCATGCGCTCTCGCCGTGCGGCCCATTTAGGGCCGGCTTGAGCTTGTGCTCGACCCGCCGAAGCTCCGAAGCCCATGCGATGCACCGCTCGATATAAGCGTTCACGAGTCTGATGCGGCTCGATGCTTCAATGTGGTTGAGAAGAAATAATTTATGAATGAATTCATGATGCATGTTTGGGAGCGTCGCCGGCTGCGACAACCATTTCACGAGTATGCGGCAGCCCATCTCGCTGAGGCTGTAAACCTTCCTGTTCGGCCGATCCCGTTGAACCTGGACGTGGACCTTCAAGAGCCTTTCGGAGCACATCTTGCGCAGAGTCGGATACACTTGGCCAAGTGGGGCGTACCAAATTTGCTGAAGCGCTCGCTGATATGAACGGGATAGGTCGTAGCCTGACATTGGCCGGATAGCGAGCAATCCAAGGATTGCTTCGCGCAGACCGTTACGCTGGGCATCCCGCGTTCGTGCTGTAATTTTCCGTTTTTTCCTAGGCATGGAGTGCGTTCTGGAGTTTGGCGAGCCGGTCGCCGGGTAGCTTGGCGAGATAGTCGGCATGCGCATGCATGCCGGTCACCCATTGTTCAATATATGCGTTCCAGGTGGCCATATCGTTCTTTCGAAATGCGATCGAAGCAGTGACATAGTTCCGAATAGCCTCTTCGTCTTCGACATAGAATCCATGACTGGCGTAAGGATGAGAGCCGTATGGCGCTTCGACAACCACATCGGCATATGCGATCGACGTCGCCCATGGGTTTTTCCTGATTTCGCTATTTGGGACGATACGCTCAGCGGTGAGCATGACGCGCTCGGCCGCTCGCGACAGCAGACGATCACCAAAGCGCACGCCACCATGCTGGCCGTTGCCGTAACTGTCGGCCTGACCGACATGAATAATGGCCCAATCGGCGTGCAGCGCCGGAACCGCCAAATAAGGCTCGCCGTAAATGGGATCGTTGAACGGAATGTAATCAGGGTTGAGCTTTGGTATCGCGGTCCCGACGCCGCCCCGCCACGGCAAAAAACCAAGTCCGCGCGCTGCCGCGTCCAGTTGCGAATAGAGCAGATATTCGGTTGTCTCGTAGATCTCTATGTCGCCGGCCTCGGCCGCCCGCCGGAAGCAGTGCCCGATGGGCGCGTACAATTCCGCGCCGATATAGGGGGCAATGACTTTCTTCACGCAGCCAGCGCCGATGAGCAGATCGATCTCGAGGCCGGCCGTTGCCGCACCAATCACCGTTAAATTTTTCACTTTGCGGCGAATGAGCGCGCGGATGATCGGCATGGGATGGTTCACCGTGCCGAACCCCCCGACGATGACGACATCGCCATCTTTGATGAGCGCCGTCGCCTCATTTTCCGTCATCAAGACTTCCTTGCGCTTGGGCCGGTGCGCGCGTGTAATCGGTTCGAGCTTCATAACTGTCCCTGCAGGAGGCTGAAGACTGGCGTGCTGGTATCCACCTTGCCGACGACGACCGCATCGATCGGTGGCGGCTCCGGTCCAGAAAAGTAACCAAGCACTCGGCGTCCGTTGTCGAGTTCGACGAGGAGCAATACGAACGGTGCGGCAGCCGCGTGCGCTTTTCCGGGCACACGGATAACCGTATGGCTGTAAACCTTTCCTGAAATCGTTTGCGTATCGGTCATGTCGACAACGATTCTAGGATATGGACCGTTACCGCGGCAGCTGTACCTCCGCCGTTATGCGTTAATCCCCATCGCGCTCGTGGCACCTGATTGGGATGGCGGCCCCGCAGCTGCATAGCGATCTCATAGATCTGCCCGCACCCCGTTGCTCCGGTTGGATGGCCTTTTGACAGCAGGCCTCCGCTCGCATTGATGACGACCCGCGCGTATCGCGCCGAGGATCTGTTCAGAACGGCCGAGCCGCCCTCGCCTTTTGCAAAGAAGCCGAGATCCTCGCTGTCAACAATTTCGGCAATCGAGAAGCAATCATGCAATTCGGCGACATCGATTCCGTGTGGACCGATACCGGCCATTTCATAGGCGCGCCGGGCCGCCTCGACTGTGCCGTCATGGGTAGTGATATCGCGATAATCGCTGATACGCGCGGGCCCGTTCGTCAATATCGATGCCGCAATACGAACAGAGGGTGAGCCGAATCTCCTAGCCAATGCAGCGTTGGTCAGTACGATTGCGGCCGCGCCATCCGTGCCCGGGCAGCAATCAAATTTACGAATGGGATCCGCGATCAGGGCTGAACCGATGACGTCTTCCAGCGAAATCGCCTTGCGCAACTGGGCGAGCGGGTTCTTGGCTCCGAATTTCCGGTTCTTGACGGTGACGGCGGCGATCTGTTCGCGGGTCGTCCCGTAGAGATGCGCATGGCGCGACATGACGAGACCCCAAAAGCCGGGGAATGTCAGGCCCGAAAGCCCCTCGGTCCCTTGATCGATCGCGGCCGTCATCGCCGAGGTGAGCGCCTCGCGCGGAGCGCCTGTCAGGCGCTCGACGCCGATGATGAGCGCGGCTTCCTCCGCGCCGGACCGGATCAGATCGTGAGCTATGCGAACCGCTGCGCTGCTCGAGGCGCAGGCCGCCTCGATCTTGATTGCGGCGACGCCGGATAGCCCCAAGTCCGCGGCCACGATTGGCCCCAGAAGTTCCTGCCCGGTCATGATCCCGCCGACGAAATTGCCAATGAAAACGCAGCCGATCTTGCTCGCCGCCACTTTGGAATCCGCAAGTGCCGCACGGGCCGCCTCCGCAGCCAGGCTCTGCAGGGTCCGCTCGGGATGGGCGCCGAACGTGGTGGAGCCCACTCCCGCGACGTGAACGTGTTCACTCACCGCTTCGCGCTCCATGACTGATCGCGGCCAGCACCTCGTGGCAGCCTCCCGTCCGCGGCTGCGTCCGAAATCTTTTCAACCGATCACTGCTGCAGCACGCCATCGATATCGATCTCATTACGCAGAACCGCGAGCTCCTCTGCCGTCGGCTCCATGATTTCGCCGAATGCGGGATCGAGC
>JACQTM010000231.1 GCA_016210825.1 Hyphomicrobiales bacterium | reverse complement strand
GTATTTCAATGTCATCAAAAATACGGACTGGAATGATGTTGATCCGAAACTTGCGCTGTCGCGACGGTATTCGAGTTTGAGTCAGTGGTTTAAGAACGTGCACGCCGCCGTGAGCAAGGTTCCCGGCTTATTGCCAAAACCTGAAGCCGGTGGGAACTGCGGAGCATGATTGATATTAATTGCAGACGTTGAAGGAGGACCGACTCATGATGCAGGGAATGATGGATTCGATGGGTGGCCCGATGATGTGGGGCATGGGGCTGCTTTGGTTGCTTGTCCTCGCTGTACTCGTCCTTGGAGTCGCGGCGCTGCTCAAATATCTCTTCTTCGTCAAGTCGAGCACGTAACGGAGTTGAGAGTAGTATCGCGTTATTGCGAATAATTGGCAAAAATCACCTGACTAAACGCGGTGCAGTAGGGCGAACAGGCGATACCTTGGAGGCAAGAGCCGGTAGCCACTGATTCTAACCTCTGGCGCACGGCCGCGCGAATTGCTATTTTACGAACATGTGGAGCGGATTGATCCGTCGCTTGGCCGTGGGCATGCTTTCGATGGCGCTTGTCATCGGGCCGGTGACTTATTCCGTTCAGTCGACTGACATGGGCATGACCACTGGTGCTGCCGCCACCACAGATATGCCTATGTCGGGCAAGTGCAGTGGATGCGCCGGCAATGAGAAGGCTATGGGAGCGAGTTGTTTCACCTTTTGCGGAAGCCCTGCGGCATTAGCCTCGATAACCATCGCGTTCAACATTATATCCATTGCCATTGTCGGGTCATCGACAGAGCCGGCCGCGAGTGGCCGTGCCGTCACACCCGATCCTTACCCTCCTAGACCCTTCATCCTGAGCTGAGGCACGTCGCCTTTCGAGCGGCGTGCACTGAAGCGTGTGCGCGATGCATGACGCATCGCGTGCGCGCTCCGGACCGAGATGTATGCGGCTTGTCAAAAGCCGATGCAATTCGCTCTCAACATACAGGATGACTGCAAATGTCCTCTATCTACGGCATGGCGGTTGATCGCCGGAAATTTCTCCTTGGAAGCGCAAGTCTGGCGTCGGTGACGATGCTGACCCAAGGAGCGCGCGGTGCGTCGGCACCGGCAAAAGAATTCACGCTTGTTGCCGCTTCAGCGCAGGCACCGCTCGTGGGTTCACCGCATTCCGACACGAATGTTTGGTGCTACGGCGGGCGTGTTCCCGGTCCCGAGATCCGCGCGCGGCGCGGTGAACGCATCCGGGTTCGCGTCGAGAACCGGCTGCCGGAAGAGACGACGGTGCATTGGCACGGCGTCCGAGTTCCGAACGCCATGGATGGCGTGCCGCACCTGACCCAGAAGCCGATCGCATCCAGCGAAGCTTTCGTCTACGAGTTTGATTGCCCGGATGCCGGCACCTTCTGGTACCACCCGCACCAGCGCAGCTTCGAGCAAGTCGGCCGCGGCCTCTATGGCGCGTTGATCGTCGAGGAGCCGGAAACCGTCGCGGTAGACCGCGATGTCACCTGGGTGCTCGGTGACTGGCGGTTGCTCAAGGACGCTTCGATCAGCGACGATTTCGGGAATATGATGGACGTCAGCCACAATGGCCGCGTCGGTAATACCGTCACGGTCAATGGCCGCGTCCAAGAAACTTTTTATGCCCGTTCTGGCGAACGCCTTCGCTTGCGACTGATCAATGCAGCGAACGCGCGCATCTTCGGGCTGGAGTTCGAGGGCCACAAGCCGCAAGTCATCGCGCTCGATGGTCAGCCGGTTGAACCGCATGAACCGGCGAATCATCGTGTCGTTCTCGGGCCCGCGATGCGCGCGGACCTCTTGCTCGACATGAAAGGTGGACGAGGCCAGCGCTTTCGCGTCCTCGATACCTTCTACCGCAGCCTTGAATACCGGTTGCTCGACTTAGTCTACACCGACGAACCGCCCTTGCGCGACCTCGCAAACGCAAAACCAATTCAGCTATCCAATAATCCCCTGGCCGAACCGGACCTGAAAAATTCCGAACGTCACGAGATGACGCTGGGCGGCGGCATGATGGGCGGGATGATGTCGGCCATGATGAATGGAAAGCAGGCCGACATGCGGACGCTCATGCACAACGGCCTTGTCTGGGCGATCAATGGTATTGCCGCGACGGGGCACATCCATGAGCCGCTGCTGACGCTACAGCGCAATCGCTCCTATGTGATCGAAATCAGCAACGGGACGGCCTGGCACCATCCGATGCATCTGCACGGCCATTCATTCCGGGTCATCACACGGAACGGAGAGGCGACGCGTTATCGGGAATGGCAGGACACGGTGCTCCTGAATCCGCGCGAGCGCGCTGAAATTGCCTTCGTCGCGGACAACCCCGGCGACTGGATGTTCCATTGCCACATCCTGGAACACCAAGCCGGCGGCATGATGGGCGTGATCCGTGTGGCATGAGGTATTGGCACAAATCCGTGCGCGATATGATCCGGAGACTTCAATGAAAATGAACCATTGTCTTAACGGCGCGGCCGTTGCCTTTATCCTGGCGACGTTAAGTGC
>JACQTM010000230.1 GCA_016210825.1 Hyphomicrobiales bacterium | reverse complement strand
GCATCGCACCGATCGTGGTGCCTCCGCCGCCTCCGCCACCTCCGCCGGCCCAGATACTCATTGGTCCGCCGCCGCCTCCGCCGCCGCCGCCACCACCGCCGCTGGATCCCTCGGAATGCGCTTCGGGTTACGTCAAATTGCCAAGCGGCCAGTGCTGCCTGCGCAGCCAGATGACTGCGGGCGGACAGTGTTGTCCGCTCGGGCAAGCACCCGACGCCAATCGGCGAAGCTGCGTGCCGATCACGCCGCCGCCGCTCACTTGCGTACGCGGCTACACTTTGTTGTCGAGCGGCCAGTGTTGTCCAAGCAACCAGGTCACCACCACCGGTCAATGCTGCCCGCCCGGGCAGACGCCCGATGCCAGGCGTCGGGCCTGTGTGCCGGTCACGCAACCGCAGCCCACTTGTCCCAGCGGCTATACCTTGTTGAAGAGCGGTCAGTGCTGCTTGAGCAGCCAGGCCGCTGGCGAGCAGTGCTGCCCCGCCGGGCAACGGCCCGATGCCAATCGCCGCAGTTGCGTGCCCATATCGAAACCGGGTGCCGAGGTGCCGGTGACGCCGGTCGCCCCGCTGGCATGTGCCCCCGGCTCCATCTTGTTGAAGAGTGGATGCTGTCCGATTGGTCAGACGACCGTTAGCGGTCAGTGCTGCCCGTCCGGACAACGACCTGACGCCAACCGCCGAAGCTGCGTCGCGGTCACGCCGCCCACACCGCTTTGTCCGAGCGGCGTGCGGCCCGACGCTTCAGGCAAGTGCCCGACGCTGCAGCGGCCCTGCCCGACCGGACAGCACTGGGACGGCAAACGTTGCGTGCCGATCATCATAGAGCGCTGTCCGACTGGACAACGCTGGGACGGCAGGCGCTGCGTGTCGAGCACGCCGCAATGTCCGACTGGACAACGCTGGGATGGCAAACGCTGCGTGTCGACAGTGCCAACCGTACCGATATGTCCGACTGGGCAGCGCTGGGACGGCAGGCGCTGCATTCCGAGTGTTCAGACCGTTCCCGGCACGATCACCTGCCCGAGCGGACAACGTTGGGACGGCAGGCGCTGCGTGTCGAGCCTTCAGACAATTCCTGGTGGGATAATCTGCCCGCAGGGTACCAAGCTTGTGAAAGGAAAATGTTTGCCGATCATCCGATGAGCCCGATTCGTGGAGGCGACAATGCGAGCGTCACTTCTCATCCTAGCCGCTACGATGGCGATGTTGTTTGCGCAAGCGGCGATGGCGAACCGTGCGCAAGCCATGGCGCTCGGCGCGCCGGGCGGCGTGTGCGCTGCGATCGAGGAGACGAGCCTAACGCAACAGATCCGTATCGTCTGCCACCGCCACTGCGATCGCCGTGGGTGCCGACAAGTATGTGGGCAGCCCAGGGGCCCGCGGTACCGACAGCCTCTCGATCCCACAACGGGGCCTCTCCCGCAGCCCTGGTGGGAAAGAAAGTAAGTAAGCGACGTTCATGAGCCGCCGGCACAAAGACCTCTTGAGGTTATGAGCGCATGAGTAGCGTTTCAGCTCTCAGCTTGTGTGCATGAGACATATTTCGAACGGAGGATCGGAATGACTAGATTGCTCATCGCAATCGCGATCATTCTGGTCGTTCTCGCTACTGCGTTGCCGATGCCCAACCGGGCCGAAGCAGTGAGCATTCCGGCGGCTAGGTTCAATACAGCCGACGGTATCGACATATTCAAGCCGGCGCAGATCGCGCCAGAACAACGGCAACGGACCGAGTATGGCACGCTGCGCTCAGGCAACAGACCGCAGCCGGCGTGTCATTGGGAGCGTAATTATCAGACGGGTACTTCGAGCTGGGTCTGCCGGGCGAAGAAGGACTATGGCGTCGTTTATCCCCGTATTCGGGAGTTTCGCCGTCCTCGCTAGCCGCGTCAGCTCTCCCGCCGCGATTGACGGCCCACGATTGCCGCCGAATAATGCCCAACCAACAACCATAAAGCGGGAGGGGGAAATAATGATGAGTGCGATCAGCACGTTAGTCCGGTGTCTTTGCCTAGGCCTAACGTTTGCGTTCTTGCCCATTGCGGCCGGCGCGCAGCAGACCATCAAGCTCACGGCGATGGACGGCTACCCACCGCGCGCCTTGTGGGTGAAGGAATTCATTGAGTTCTACATCCCCGAAGTGGATAAACGCCTCGCCGCGGGCGGCAAATACAAGATCGAATGGAACCAGGCCTGGGGCGGACAAATCGTCAAGCCGAATGGCGTGCTCGAGGGCGTGGAGAACGGGCTCGGCGACATCGCGATCATTACGGTTCCCTTCTTTCCGGACAAATTGCCGTTCAACAATCTTTCGTTCAGGTCACCGTTCGTCACCGGCGACCCGCGTCTTGCCAGCAAGGTAATGGATCAGCTTGTGGCAAAATTCCCGGCTTTCAAAAAGCAATACGAAGACCACAATCAGGTCCTGCTGGTGAATTTTTCGACAATCGATTCCTACGAACTGTTTTCCCGCAAGCCGGTTTCCAAGGTTGCGGATCTGAAGGGCCTCAAGATCAATTCGGCGGGTGATAACTTGCGCTTCCTTGAGGGGACCGGCGCGGTCGGCGTTCATGGCGCATTGGTCGAGTATTACAACAACATCAAGACCGGCGTCTCCGACGGCTGCATGCTGTGGCTCGAAAGCATCGTTGCATTCAAGATCAATGAAGTGGCGCCCTATTTGCTCAAGGTTGGCTTTGGCACGGTGGTCAACAAGGCGCTGACGGTGAACAAGAACACCTGGGCCAAGCTGCCCGACGACGTGAAGAAGGTATTGCAGAGCGTCGGCGAAGAGTATCGCGACCGCCTCGCCGATTTGGCAAACCAGCTCAGCGAGAAATCGCTGAAAGCTTACGTCGCCGGCGGCGGCAAGGTGGCGGAGGTTCCGCAAGCCGAGCGCGTCGCCTGGGCCAAGGGCTTGCCCAATCTTGCCCAAGAATGGGCCAATGATCTGGATAAAAAAGGCCTTCCCGGCAAAGCATTCCTCAGCGCGTATATGGACGCCATGCGCGCCGGTGGCGCCAAGCCACTGCGCAACTGGGACAAGGAATAGCTGCGAAGTCCGCGCGCGGCCGCGGCGTCTCGCCGCGGCCGCCGCTCGCCCTTCATCAATTTCGGGGAACACCGTGACCGCCGAAACCGGACAGCCGGGTTCGCTCTGGCGCAAGTTGCTCGACGGCGCCGTCGTTGGGCTTAATGCGATCGGCTCGCTCTGGGTTTTCATTCTCGTCCTCGCCATCAGCGCGGACGCCTTCGGCCGCTCGTTCCTCAGCGCACCCATTCATGGTGTCGTCGAGTTCGTCGCGGTATCGCTGAGCGTGATCGTGTTCTGCCAGCTCGCCGATACGATCCGGCTCGGCAAGCTGACGCGTTCCGACACCACGCTCGCTGAAATGATGGCGCGCCGCTCAGCCCTCGGGCGGTTGGTACTGCCGGCATTCGAGTTCATCGGAGCGCTGGTCATGGCAATCATCATCGCCGGCACCATGCCAATACTCATCCAGTCATATCAGCGCGGTTACTACCTCGGCACGCAAGGCATATTCACATTCCCCGACTGGCCGCTGAAGGCGCTCATCGTTGTCGGCGCCGCCTTTGCCTTCATCTGCTTCTGCGTACGCGGTGTCCATTTGTTGCGTCATGGCCGCGATCCCGTCGTATCGCGCGATGTCGAATAGGCGCGCGCCGTGGAAGCATTGATCGTCGGTATCATTTCCGTCGTGCTGATCGTGCTGCTGATCTATGGCGGCGCCTATGTCGCCATCACGCTCAGCCTCGTGTCGTTTCTCGGTGTCTGGTTCATCAAGGGCGACGCGATAATCGCCATGCGCATGATGACGCTCGCGGTGACCGACTCGATCAAGACCTATGACTTCGCCAGCATTCCAACCTTCGTGATGATGGGCCTGATCGTCGGCAAGGCCGGCATCGGCGCCGACATCTACGACGTCGCCCACCAGGCGTTCCGGCGCATCCGTGGCGGGCTTGGCATTGCGACCGTCGCAGCCAATGCTGCCTTCGCTGCGGTGACCGGCTCCTCGATCGCTTCGGCGTCGGTCTTCACGCGCGTCTCGGTGCCGGAAATGATCCGCTACGATTATTCGCGGCGTTTCGCGGTCGGCGTCGTCGCTGGCTCCTCCGTGCTCGGCATGATCATCCCGCCGAGCGTGATGATGATCATCTATGCCTTTGTCGCCGAGCAATCGGTGGGCGACATGTTCCTCGCCGGCGTCTTTCCCGGCTTGTTGCTGTCGTCAGCCTACATCCTGTTCATTCTGGTAGCCGGAATGATTTCGCCGGAATACATCGGACGCGGCGCGGCGGTGACCGGTAGCGAGGGAAAGGCCAGGATGTCGCTCCTGCAAATGGCGGTAAAACTCGCGCCGCTCGTAATTCTAATCCTCATCGTGCTTGGCGGCATCTACAGCGGCATCGTAACGGCGTCGGAAGCGGGCGCCACTGGCGCTGTTGTCGCGCTCGCGATCGCGGCGTTGGGCCGCCGGTTGTCCCTGCGCCACGTCAAGGAAGTCCTGATCGATACCGGCCACATTACCGCGAGCATCCTGTTCCTGATCATGGCCGCGACGATGTACAACCGCATGCTCGGCATCGCCGGCCTGCCCTCGATGCTGAGCGCATGGCTCGGCGGCGCGAACCTGAGCTTCCTATGGCTGATGATGGCTTACGTGGTGCTGTTGCTGTTTCTCGGCACGATCATCGACACGTCCTCGATCATCCTCATCTGCGTGCCGTTGTTCCTCAAGGCAATCGAGGACATGGGGCTTAATCTTGTCTGGTTCGGCGTCGTCACGGTGATCGGCGCCGAGGTCGGCCTGCTCACGCCGCCGATCGGCATCTCCTGCTTTGTCATCAAGGCGACGCTGGAGCGCGCCGACATCTCGCTCAACGATATTTTCATCGGCGCCCTGCCCTTCGCCGCCATCATGCTGGCCGTGCTGGTCGTGCTGATCGCTTACCCGCAGATCAGCACGGCGCTGCTGTGAGCGGCATCGCGGCGGCGTTCAGAGTGAGTGTAAACTACTGGCCGATCTATAAGAATCGGTGCGCTTTGACGTGCGAAAAGGTACCGGGCGCGAGCCGGGGCGGCCTGCGCGCAGCCTGTTCCTCCGCGTGGCACATGCACTGGAATCGACGCCGTCAAAGGTATTTCCACACCAAGACACAAGCGTGACAGCCAGCGCGGCGGGGGACGAGAAAAGAGGCTTGGCTAAACCAAAGTCCTCTCCAATACTTGGCGGCCTGGCGGGCGAGTCGTCCCCGAAATTAACCGCCGGAAACACTAGATTTAGTGTTTGATTCAGACTCTTCGACTACAGCTTGACGATATGGTGAGTCTGTCCTAGGTTTTGCGTCCAGCCCGGCGGTGTAGTCCGACGTCTCCAGCCGACGCTTTCAAACAAGCTTGTGAGACAGGATTTCCGCCAGAATTAGCGCTGGGCGGAACGAGGATTTGCGTCGCCAAACGGGGCTTAACAGGCCTCGTCGCCAACCGGTTCCCGATCAATGGAACGGGCTTAAATAACAGGGACGTTGAGAGAGAAACGAGCAAGCGGGGTCGGACGGACGGGTCCGCCCTAGAAATCAAGTGCCGGCGCCCGCCTCGAACGGGCGAATGACCGGCCAAAAAAGGGGCAATAACGATGCGGATCGAGCGGCGCTACACCAAGGACGGCCAATCACCCTACGCGGATATCCAATTCCGCCTGACCACGAGTGAGATCAGAAATCCAGACGGCTCGGTGGTGTTCCGGCTCGATAATGTCGAGGTGCCGGAATTTTGGTCGCAGGTGGCCGCCGATGTGCTGGCGCAGAAATATTTCCGTAAAGCCGGCGTACCGGCGCGGCTGAAAAAGCTCGAGGAGAATTCCGTCCCCTCCTTCCTGTGGCGTTCGGTCGCCGATGAGGCGGCGCTTGCCGAACTTCCCGAGGCCGAGCGCATGACCGGCGAG
>JACQTM010000229.1 GCA_016210825.1 Hyphomicrobiales bacterium | reverse complement strand
CGCCATTGAAACACCACGCTTGAGCAGCGTGGCCGAGTTAATATCAATACAAAAAGCGCAATGATTGATCTGTAACACCCGCACAGTGATGAGTGACCGTAACGCGGGTGAAATTGGTGACGAACGCCGGTCTAGGGCTATGGTGTGAACTTCAGTTTGAGGCGCAGCGAGCGATTCTTAACTTCACCCCATAGGGGCGACGAGTTCCGTCATATAGATGCGCCTGATATTTGCCATATAGAGACGCCAGGCGATGGCGCTTGCCATTTCACCGGCCAGAACGATCGGCGAGATAGGCACTGCGCGGCCGTCACGAGCGGAAGCGGGAATTGTCATATCCGTAGCTCGAAGCAACAATGGGACGCAGACCCGAATTTGGATCCGAGTGGCCGCATCGCGTAGGCAAGTAAAAACAAAGAAATCAGATCGGATGCATCAGTTAAAAGCATCGCGCGTAACTGGTTGCAATTGCGAACAGTGTCAATCCGAAGTGTCAGATCCGCATCAGGCGCCACCACGAAAACAAGAATATCCCCACGGCGTGCACTTAAACGGCAAGTGATAATGTTGCTGTGAATCGGAAATGCCGAAGTCAAAGGACACAACGTCGAGGAACGGCACGTTCGGCAGCGATACGCCTGACCTACGGTAGTAAGCACTCACATGAAACAAAGCGCGATATTGGCCAGACGCAAGGATGGCATTCAAGGCTGGATCTTCAAGCTGGCCCTTGGCCGATATTTGACCATCGGCGATGAGTTTCTGGACCTCTAAGCCATTGCCCAGCGCATAGACCTCAACGCGCATGCCCTCCGCCACAACGCCGCGCGTAACATCCACAATGTGTATTGAAAGTCCTGGCATTTACGCCTTCCGTCTATCGCAATTGCCGGGTTAAACCGGCAAGCCGTTCGGCAATGATCATGAGAATCAGGGTGATAATAATGATCAGCCCGGATACCGCTGCAGTGCGGACATCAAGATTGGTTTCGATCTGTTGCCAGAGATGGATCGGCAAGACCTCCGTGCGTTCATCCGCAAGAAAAAGCGAAACCGGAACGTTGTCGAATGACGCCATGAAGGCCAAGAAAGCTCCAGCCCCAATGCCGCGTCCGATCAACGGCAGCGTTACGCGGTGGAAGGTCATCCACCAACTTGCACCGAGACTATAAGACGCATCCAACAGGGATGAATCGAGTTGCGATAATGCCGCAATCGTCGTGCGCAGGACGAATGGGACACAGACGATGACATGGCCCAGAACGAGAAACGGGATATTTGGCCTGAATCCTATCTGATGGACGAAGATCAGCGCCGCAAATCCAAAGGCGAGCGCAGGCAATACCAGTGGTGACATGAATAACGCGTCCGCGACTCTTATCCAGGAGTTCCTGCTGCGAGCCATGGCAATTGCGGCAGCCGTGCCGAGAACGACGGAGAGGATCGTGGTCCAGAAAGCGACGACCAAGCTATTCCACGCCGCGCGCTGCATCTGATCGGCATCAAGGAGTGCAAGATACCAGCGAAAGGACAGCCCCTCAGGCGGAAACTTCAGCGATTGCGAATCAGTGAATGACGTCACCAGCACAATCAGCGTCGGCGCGATGAGAAAAACGATGGCAACGGTCGTGAGTACACCGAATATGAGCGGGACCGATTGCGCCTCCCAGTCCGACGTTTGCTTGCGCTGGCTCATGGATCTAGACCCGCCGCCCAAACATACCGAAAAGCGAAATCAGCGCGAGCACCGCGATCATGAAGATGACCGAGATGGCGGCAGCGAATGGCCAATTATTCGCGCCAATCGCTTGTTGATAGATCTGCAACGGCATGTAGATGAGGCGCGCACCGCCGATCAGCGTTTGCGTGACAAAAGCGGTGACGCATGCGGAATAAGTCAAAATACAACCCGCAACGATACCTGGCAAAGAGAGTGGCAACGTCACGCGCCAAAGCGTCCGCCATTCTCCCGCGCCCAGTGCGCGTGACGCATCCGCCAGATTGGTATCGACGCGGGTCAATACAGTGAGGATCGGCAATACCATGAGGGGCATCTGCACCTGCGCTAGGACTATCACTACTCCGACCTCGGTGAATAGAAGCTGCACCGGCTCGTGCGAAAGGCCAAGCCCAAGCACGATCTGATTAAGAATGCCTTGGCGCCCCAGGATGACGATCCATGAAAATGTACGGACGACGACGCTCGTCAGAATTGGGAGGATGACTAGAAAGATCAACACGCTCTGCCACCGGGCCTTTGCGCGGGCGGCAATCCAAGCGATCGGATAGCCGAAGAGAAGGCACACCCCAGTGGCCTTCAAGCCCAGCAACAATGTCTCGAAAAGGATCGAGTAATTGAAGGAGTCCGTGAAGAACTTAATGTAGTGGACGGCTGTGAACGTATTTCCGCCTTGCTCTGTCACAAGCGACAGCGCAACCAACACGCTGAGCGGCGCAACGAAAAACGTAACGAAAAGAGCCGCCAGTGGCAGAGCAAGTTGGGATTCGGAGAAACGCACGTGCCGCCCACCATTGTCTCACAGCTTGATTTCGCGATTGAAGCGCTCGATGAGCGCGGATCGCTGAGGATTGAGCTTTTCCCAATCGAATCCACGAATCTTGCTTAGCTCGGCGTGGCTCTTGGCGATTGACTGTGTGATTGCTCCTTCCAGCTTCACCTTGCTGTTCGTTGGGATGACATCGAAGGGCGGCTTCATCATCGCCGCCTGCACCGCGGGATCAAGGTGCGTATCGATGTAAGCCATGGCGAGATCGGGCTCGGCCGCCTTAGTTACGATGTGCATGCTGGTAAACCAGCCGACAGGGCCTGATTCCGGAATCGCGAGTTCGACCGGAACACCCTTGCCCTTGAGCGTTTGCACGAAGTTGAAATTGTACGGAGCAATATCGATCTGCTCTTGCTGCCAGAGCGTCGCATAAGCACCAAGATTCGCGCCAATGGCGCCGACGTTTGGCAACAGCTCACGTAGTGCTTTGAATGCAGGTTCGAAGTCTGTTTCGCTGCCGCCGTTGAGGCGGTTGAGCTCGGCTAAGAAAGCAATGCCGAGCTGGCTGTTCAGCGCGGTCAATCCGACGCGTCCCTTGTATTTCGGATCCCTGAGTTCCTTCCAGCTTTTCGGTGGTGTGGTGATTTTCTTGGGGTTGTAGCCGATGCCGATCACCTGCATGGAGATTTTTGGGCCCCACTTATCTTGGAACTCGGGCAGCAAGTCTTTGTAATTCGGCGATTTCGCCACCGGATATTCGGCGATCAATCCCTGCTTCACCGCATCGAGAACCTGGGGTGAATCGAAGATAGCGACGTCGAATGGCGGTTGGCTACCCTTGGCGGCGATGAGCCGCGAGACCTGATCTTGGCCGAGAATAATGGACTGCGTGATCGAAGCGCCGGTGCGCTTCTCGAACGCAGGTTTCAGAATCGCGCGGTGCGCCTCGTTCCAAGTGCCGGGAAAGGTTGCGGCAACAAGCGTCTTGCTTTGTGCAAGTGTGTATGCCGGCAACAGCGAGGCAGCACCAAGCGACAGTCCCGACGCAAGCACATTGCGGCGGCTGATCTTGCTACTCATGACTTTCTCCTTTGATCCGATTGCAACTTACTGGGATGGAAAAACGAGGCATGCCGCCACCTTTGCCGGAGCGGCGTGAACCATCTGGCCGAGCGCCCGCAATGAATCCCCGGCCGCACGCCGCGGCGCGCTGACCTTAATGGTGGCGCCAGCTCCGAGCTCGATTTCGTAGAGAACATAGGGGCCAAGAGGCAGAACGGCCTTGACGGATCCCCTCATGCAGTTTGGGACGAACTCGTCCTGGAGCCGCATATGCTCGGGGCGGATGCTAACAACGACCTTGGCGCCGGCGTGCAGACCCGGGCGACTTGTGGCTTCAAGCGTCTCGCCGGTCACGAGCCGCACGCGACACGCAGTGGCATCAGATTCAATAAGCTCGCCGGGAATGATGTTTGTCGTTCCGACAAACTGATTGACAAAAAGTGTGGCGGGCTGGTCGTAAATTTCCGTCGGCGACGATACCTGCTCGATGCAGCCCCGACTCATGACAGCGATCCGATCCGCCATGGAGAGCGCTTCCTCCTGATCATGTGTCACGAGGATGGTTGTGATTCCGTATTCGCGCTGTAGGCGCTTCACCTCGATCTGCATATCGAGGCGAAGGTTTTTGTCGAGAGCGCCAAAGGGCTCGTCAAGAAGCAGGACCTTCGGATCGACCGCAAGACAGCGGGCAAGTGCCACGCGCTGTTGCTGTCCTCCGGAAAGTTCGCGCGGCATCCTTTCGGCGAATTCGCGCATGTGCACCAAGCTAAGCATCTCGTCCACACGCGGAGCAATGCGATCGCGCTGCCATTTCTGAGCTTCGAGACCGAATGCCACATTCTGCCGCACGGTCATGTGCGGGAATAACGCGTAGTTCTGAAATACGATCCCGACAGCACGCCGGTTGGGGGGAAGGTGGTCAACCTCCTCTCCGTCAAACATAACGCGACCTTGGGTCTGACTGATGAAACCAGATACGATCCGCAATATCGTCGATTTACCGCAACCCGATGGTCCGAGCAGGGCAATGATTTCTCCACCCGCAATGTCGAGATCAATGCCTTGCACGGCGACAAACTCGCCAAACCGGTGTGTGATACCCTCAAGACGGAGTTGATGGCCACGGTGCACGGTCACACCTCAACTTCCCCGGTACGTCGCATAGCTCCACGGCGAGCAAAGCAGCGGCACGTGGTAGTGCAAGCTTGGATCGGCGATGCCAATCAGGATCGGTACTTCTTCCAAGAATGGCGGATTGGGCAAAGCGACACCCATCGTGCGGAAATAAGCACCGACGTGGAAGTCGAGCCGGTAGCGGCCCGCAACGAGATTGTCACCGGCCAGGAGCGGTTCGTTCACCCGCCCGTCAGTATTGGTCAGAACGGTCTTGAGACGCTGCCAGTCCGCTTTCTCAAACCGGAACAGATCGACCTTCACTCCGGCGGCGGGCCGGCCGCATGATGTGTCGAGAACGTGGGTCGAAAGTCTGCCCATTTCAGGTTCCGCCCATGATTTTGGCAAGCCGGCCACGCGTGATATGGCCGATCTGCTGCAATGCATTCGCAATTTCGGTTACGGCGTCATTTCCGATGCGACGCGCCATCTCCGCCATGACACTATCGCGCTTCTCGTGCAGGCGCAGTGCGATAATACAAGGGAAGCCGAATTTGTCGCGATAGCGGCGATTGAGCTCGGAGATCTCCAGGAGTTCGGCGTGGGTCAATGTCGTAAAGCCGAGACGGCCCTGTTCGCTCGTTGAATCCGTCGTCATCGTACCCTTGGTCGCCTCCCGGCCCGCAAGCTCGGGGTGCGCGCGGATCAGCCTAAGTTGTCGGGACTGGGGTGCATTGTGCACACATCGCATCATCGCACGATGCAGCTCGTCGAGGCTTCGAAATGGCCGATACGCAAGGACGTCTTCTGCAATCCAGGGAGAGTTCTCGAAGACATCGCCCAACAGCGCCACGAACTTATCCCTGTCCGCCGAATTGACCAATTCCAGACCGGATCGCAGGGCGGTCCCCATACGGCCTCCATACTTGCATAATTTGTATACAAGATTTCCGCTTCCCGATAGCTCAAATTTAAAGCATAAGTTGCACTTATCGACATCATGCTTTCGATCACTTGGAAAACTTGTATACGTCTTGCCGATGAAGACACAAAAGTCGAAATCCCGCCGCTTCACCGCAAGCACCGAAACAATCGTCGAGCGGATTACCGAGGCTGTGCTTGAGCAGAGACTACCGCCCGGAGCCAAGCTCGGCGAGGAGAAGCTGTGCGAGATCTTCGGCGTATCGCGTCCTAAGGTGCGACAGGCGCTCAATCGGCTGGCGCAAAACAAGCTCATTACGCTGCGTCCGCGACGTGGCGCATTCGTGACGCAACCAAGTCCGAGTGAAGCACAACAAGTGTTTGACGCTCGCCGCGTTATTGAGCGTGAATTGATCGAGCGTTTTGCCGCTTGCGCGACCGAACGACAACTTGCGGAACTCGATTCGCATCTCGAAGCCGAAAGACGCGCGATCGTTGCTGGCAACGTGGCGCTTCGCAACCGGCTTTTAGGTACGTTCCATGTCGGGATTGCCGAGTTTGTTGGCAATGAAGTGCTTACACACGTGCTGTCCGATCTCGTGTCGCGTTCGTCGCTGGTGACACTGCTCTTTCAAACGAGCCGCGCCGCCTCCTGCTCCTCGGACGAACACGCAGCGCTGATCGCCGCAATTCGGCGACATGATATCGATCTAGCTATACGTCTAATGGATGAGCATCTCGTCCACGTCGAACGAGATCTTGCGATACCGGCGGAGCCTGCTTCGAAGTTCGACTTGCATGCGGCGCTCTCGATCGTACGTGGCGGCACAAAACGAAGGGCCGCCGCATGAGTTGCGAGAACGCATTAAGTCTGGATTGTATGGCGCTTCTGGTGGTGTGATCCACTGACATCCAGAAGGGAGTCTATTGATGCCCCCCGCCATCTCCTACCCCCGCGACATGAAAGGTTATGGGCGAATGCCGCCGCACGCACGCTGGCCCGATGACGCGCGGATCGCAGTCCAGTTCGTGCTCAATTACGAGGAGGGGGGAGAGAATTGCATTCTTCATGGAGATCCTGCGTCAGAGGCATTTCTGTCCGAGATCGTCGGTGCGCAGCCTTGGCCGGGGCAGCGCCATATGAATATGGAATCGATCTACGAATATGGTGCGCGAGCGGGATTTTGGCGGATTTGGCGAATGTTTACCGAACGTCGTTGCCTGCTCACCGTGTATGGCGTTGCAATGGCGCTCATGCATAGCTCCGAGCAAGTTGCAGCTATGAAAGAGGCTGGATGGGAGATTGCCAGCCACGGACTAAAGTGGATCGATTACAAGGACTTTTCTCGCGATGCGGAGCGTCAACACCTATTGGAGGCCATCCGCATTCATACCGAAGTGACGGGCGAACGGCCGCTCGGCTGGTACACCGGGCGATCTTCGGAGCACACACTCGATCTTGTTATGGAATATGGTGAGTTCCTGTACTCATCCGATAGCTATGCCGACGATTTGCCCTTTTGGGTCGAAGGCCCCCGCGGGTTCCATCTCATCATTCCATACTCTCTCGATGCCAACGACATGCGCTTCGCCACCGCGCAGGGCTTCAATTGTGGCGATCAATTCTTCAGCTATCTGAAGGATAGCTTCGATGTCCTCTATGCGGAGGGCGCCGAGAGGCCGCGAATGATGTCTGTTGGCATGCATTGCCGGCTTGTCGGTCGCCCAGGTCGGGCCGCTTCGCTGGCGCGCTTTCTCGATTACGTGCTCGGCCACGAGAAGGTATGGATTCCTCGCCGCGTTGAGATTGCACGCCATTGGCATACCGAACATTCTGCCCGAAAGGGCGGCTCGTGAGCGGCGAATATCTCGGACGTCGCGTGATGGAGCGCCTGGCTGAGCTTGCACGTCATTCCGACGAACCGGGAAAATTGACGCGGCTCTATCTGTCGAAAGCCCACAAAACCGCTAGCGAGGAACTCGCCTGCTGGATGCGCGAGGCGGGCCTTACGGTTTCGATCGATGCGCTCGGGACAGTGGTGGGCCGTTATGAGAGCGCGATACTGGGCACACCGGCGCTGCTATTAGGTTCGCATATCGACACCGTACGAGACGCCGGCCGGTACGATGGTGCTCTTGGTGTCGTCGCGGGCCTCGTTGCGGTCGAAGAACTCTCGAAGTGCCGCGAAAACTTGCCTTTCGCTATCGAGGTTGTTGCCTTTGGTGATGAGGAAGGCGTGCGTTTTCCGACGACACTCACCGCATCCCGAGCCATGGCGGGAAATTTTGATCCAGTGGTCCTCGAAGCATGCGATGCCGAAGGCGTCAGCCTGCACAAAGCGCTCGTCGCTTTCGGCTGCGATCCCGCCGCCATCGCCGGTATCGCGAGATCGCGCGAAAAGGTCCTGGCATACGTTGAGATCCATATCGAACAGGGGCCAGTCCTCGAATCCGAAGGCCTGCCCGTTGGGGTGGTTACAGCCATCAACGGGGTACGACGGCTTGCCGTTGTCGTGACCGGGGAGGCGGGACACGCGGGCACCGTACCCATGCTGCTTCGGCGTGATGCCCTTACGGCGGCGGCCGAAATGGTGCTCGCCGTCGAGCGCATCGCAAATTCATTGCCTGATATGGTGGCGACCGTTGGTCGAATGGACGTGTTTCCATGCGCTGTGAACGTTATTCCGGGGAGCGCTCGGTTCACGATTGACGTCAGATCACCGAAAGACACAATCCGAGACGCCGCAACCGAAGAGATCTCGCGCTCCTTTCGCCAGATAGCCGCCGGCCGACAAGTTCAGGTATCGATCTCCACCCTGCATCAAGCGTCGGCGACGGCCTGTTCACCGGTCATGATCAACGGCCTTTCGCAGGCGATTGAGCATCTGGGGTTTAATGTGCGACTGCTCCCTTCAGGAGCCGGTCACGATG
>JACQTM010000221.1 GCA_016210825.1 Hyphomicrobiales bacterium | reverse complement strand
GGACGGCATCAGGATCACGCCCGGCGCGATATAGGCCGATCGGCGCACGATGCAGTTTGGCACCGCGCGAAAGCCCGCCTTGCGAAAGCGCGCGGCGTTCCAGCCGTCGAATTTCGAGGGCACCTTGTCCCACCACACGGCCTTGCCGGGTCCGCCCCTCAGCACGCTCATGTCGTTGAGGCGGAACGAGAGCAGCACGGCTTTCTTCAGCCATTGATGGACGCGCCATGTGCCGTCCGCCTGCTTCTCGGCAACGCGCGCTTCCCCACGATCGAGCAGATCGAGTGCCTTCTCGACCGTCTTGCGCACCGGACCCTTGGTCTTGGGTCCGATACCGTCGCGCGCCTCGAAGGCTTCGTTGACGGTCTTTTCAAGCTCGGCGTGCATGACATTCTCCGTTCTCAATCCGAATATCACCTCTCCCCGTAAACGGGGAGAGGTCGGCTTCCGAACGAAGTGAGGAAGACGGGTGAGGGGCTATTCCGAGACCGCCCCCTCTCCCGGCTCGCGCCGTTGGCGCTCGCCACCCTCTCCCCGTTTACGGGGAGAGGGAATCAGCGCTTCTCCGCGATTCGCTGGAGGAATCCAGCGAGGTCCTCAGTGACGTGATCCACATGCGGCGCATCGCGGCCCTCGAGTTCCCAGTCCTCGCGAAACACTTCGCGCGTACCTTCGGGCACCACCAGCACCGTGGTCATGCCGAGCGTGTGCGGCACGGCGAGATTGCGCGCGAGGTCCTCGAACATCGCGGCCTTGGCAGGATCGATGCTATGCATCGTGAGGAAGAGATCGTAGGTCCGCGCGGAGGGTTTAGGCTCCAGCTCGGCGGCGATGATGTCGAAGACGCCGTCAAAATGCTCATGGATCGCGAGCCTTTGGATCACCGCGTCGGCGTGCCTGCGTGTGCCATTGGTGAGAATGAGCTTGCGTCCAGGTAATTTTTCCAACGCCGCGCCGAGCGCCGGATTGGGCTCGAGCGGGGAGTGATCGATCTGGTGCACGAAATCGAGGAACGCATCGGGCTCCATGCCGTGCTCGGTCATCAAGCCGCGCATCGAGGTGCCGTACCGTTTATAATAGTCCTTCTGCAGGCGGAACGCCTCGTCGTGGGTGACTTTCAGAAACATCGCGATGTAGTCGCGGATGCGCTCGTCCACCTGCCGCCAGAGATTAAGGTGATGCGGGTAAAGGGTATTGTCGAGATCGAACACCCAGGCTTCGACATGCTCGAAGCTTCGCAACGTCGGCCGCAATGGCTGCACCGTTTTCATGGAGTGAGTTTACTTGAACCGCACCGTCGTTCCACCGCGCTCGGATGGCTCGACCGCGACAAAGCCCGCCGCGTTCAATCCCCGCGCCGCGCAATTGCTTTGCTCGGATAGTTCGAATTTGACCTCGCGTATGCACAGTGTCTTGCCGCCGCCCCAGGCCAGCGGCTTGCCGCTCCGGCGCACGGCGCGCCCGTCGTCATCGACCGCCTCGCCGTAGCTGAACAGCCGTTTTGGCTGACCGACGACGTCCGGGCGCAGGCACTTGCCAGGTTCGACGCGATACCAGCCGCGCGTCGTCACCGCGCCCTTGTCCTCGGCGCCGAACGCTGCAAGCACCGTGAAGTGGGTATCGTTGCACCAGGCGAAGCCGACGCCGGGCTTCTGCGCGGCGTCGAGCAGAACGTCAAAGAAATTTGCGCGCGCGGCGGCGGTTGGCTCTAGTTTATTGTCTTGGAGGAAATTAATCAGCGCCGTGTCGGTTTTCGAACCGCGAATACCGTCGATTGGGTTGGCATCGTAGCCGGCGACAACGAGCAGGCGCTGGATCCCGGCATCGCGCGCCTGTGTTTCGGAATATTCCGCTTCTTCGGCGAAATTGATTGCCTGATCCTGTTCAATCTGCGACGGCTGCACCACGGTGAAGCGCGCCATGTGCTGTCCCGCGCGCCCGCATTTACGCGCGCCGCCGATGACGAAATTATTCTGCCCGACGCAAAGATCGGCATGTCCGGTTTGCGGCAACGGCGAGGGGCCATAGATCGCCGGCACGCGCGCATGCGCATAAACCTGATCGGCCATGAGCGCGCCCCGCAACACCACGCGGCACTGGCCGGGGTCGATGCGAAACCAACCGCGTGTCGCGGCGCTGCCCTTTTCCTCGATACCGATAGCCGCCTCAACGATGTAACTCATGCGGTTGCAGAGCTTTAGATCGGCGTGAGCAGGCGCGCAGATGACGCCGGACAAGAGCCCGGTTGTGATCAGCAGCATCGGCTTTGCGTTCGTCATCGCCTGCCTGCGATTCGAATCGCTCGTTCGCCTAGGGATGCGTCGAATGAGGCGTTTCAGCAAGGGCAAACATTCGCAGACGAGACGATTTGCAGCCCATGCGATTGTACGGGGACCCTGCGAAACGGTAAAATCCGGATCGATGCCGCGGCCGTGTGCCAGAGGAGGGGTGTCATCAAGAGTAGCAATGGTGAATATTTTTACCGATTCTTAGCCGGCGGGACCGGCGCACTCATTCTGGCGCTGCTGCCCACGCTGGTTCCGGGCGTGGCACGAGCACAGCAGAAAATCACCATCGATGGCTCGACCGGGACCGCGCCGCTTGTTGAGGCGCTCGGCAAGGCGTTCAAAATGAAAAGTAACGTAGCGGTCGAGGTCGGCAAGGGTCTTGGCGGCAAGGCACGCCTCGAAGCGCTGTCAGCGGGTAAGATTGATATCGCGATGGCGAGTCATGGTCTGAAGATTTCGGAAGTCACCGCGGCAGGTATGAAGGTTCATCGGATCGCGATGACGCCGGTGGTCTTCGGTGTCCACGAATCGGTAAAGGTCGACAGTCTCAGCAGCGCCCAGATCTGCGTAATTTACGAAAACAAGATGCGCGATTGGAAGGAGGCGGGCGGTACGGCGCTTGCCATTGTGCCGCTGGCGCGCCCCGAGAGCGAAGTGGATATGGAAATCGCTCGCGGCGGAATTGGCTGTTTCAAGTCGCTGAAGCTTGCCGATAGCGTAAAGCTACACGCTCGTGCCGGCGATATGGCGAAGGCTCTCACCGAGACGGCGGGTGGGATCGGCATGACAAGTGCAACCATTGTCGAGCGCAGCGGCGGCAAGATTAAAGCCATCGCGCTCGACGGCGTCGTCGCCAATGACGCCGCTGTGCTCGCCGGGCGGTATCGATTGACACGCGACGCCTTCCTGATCACGCGCGACGCAGCGTCCGCTGACGTCAAGGCATTCATTGATTTTGTTAAAAGCCCGGATGGCGCGGCGGTGATCCGGGCGAATGGTGCAATCGCGACTACAAAATAAGGGCTTCGGAATCGACACTGTTTAGAATGGAACGGCCGCACACGCTTCGCTCACGCGATCCCCAGTTGTGATCGTGCCGCCGGTCACCACCTCGCCGTAGACGCCGCAATCCATGTGGCCGAAAGCCTGCATCAGTGCCTTCGGAATTTCCATATCGCGGATACCGGTGCCTGGCTCGACGTTCGTCGCCGCGCAACGCACGATGCGCTTGAGAACCTGCAACCGCGCCGGGCCAACAGTGATGGTCCGTCCAACAAGATCGAATTCACCCCAGGCCGGCCAATCCGCCACGTAAATATTGCCGCGAAAGCGCAAGGGATCGACCGGGGCGCCCACCGCGCCCTCGATCGCCGAGATCGACGCAAGATTGATGATGGAGACAACCTTCGCGGCGACATCGGAGAAGGAATGCTCATTCGCGTGCAGTACCTTCGGCGGACCGCGCAATTCACTGGCGTAAGTTTTGGCAAAAAACCCCTCGATCGCGGCACGGCCCTCCACCGTACGCAGATCGCCGCGCGTCGCCTCTTGACCGCCCGCGCGCACGATCAGCGTATGGCTTGCCTCGTCGAAGCGGGTATCAAGGGCGGCAAGCCGCTCGTTGCGCATCAGCATTAAAAAGTGCTGCTTCGGTAAATAGGCCGGCGCGTCCGGGTCAAAACCCGATGGCCCGTTCTCGATGGCGTAGAGCCGGTCGGCGGCGATGGTCTCACCGGGCATGAGTTCGGCGCGCGACAGCCGCTCGGGTGAGAGCCCTTTCACCGGATAACGGTAGATCGATTGGATCGTGCCCTGCCCGCCACTCATCTCCATCCTCAATGT
>JACQTM010000226.1 GCA_016210825.1 Hyphomicrobiales bacterium | reverse complement strand
TCATTACACGCTGCGAATGGATCAGGCCGCCAAGGCGGTCGAGGTTTTTCCGCATGTTCTCCGGATAGACCACGAGCTTGTCGATCACCGAGGCGAGGCGGCTGAGCGCGAAATCGAGGGTCACCGTCGCATCCGGCCCGATCATGCGCTCGACCGAGGAATGCGAAATGTCGCGCTCGTGCCACAACGCCACGTTTTCCAGCGCCGGTGTCACGTAGGCGCGAACCATGCGCGCAAGGCCGACGAGATTTTCCGACAATACTGGATTGCGCTTGTGCGGCATCGCCGAGGAACCTTTCTGCCCCTCGGAGAAAAACTCTTCCGCCTCCAGCACCTCGGTGCGTTGCAGGTGGCGGATTTCGGTGGCAAGCCGCTCGACGGATGACGCAACGACGCCAAGGGTAGCGAAATACATCGCGTGGCGGTCGCGGGCGATGACTTGCGTCGAGACTGGCTCGACCTTCAGGTTCATGGCCTTGGCCACATGCGCTTCCACCCGCGGGTCGACATTGGCGAAGGTGCCGACGGCGCCGGAAATGGCGCAATGCGCGACCTCCTTGCGCGCATGATCGAGGCGGGCGCGCGCCCGCGCGAATTCCGCATAAGCGAACGCAAGCTTGAGGCCGAACGTCGTCGGCTCCGCGTGAATGCCGTGGGAGCGCCCGATGGCCGGCGTCATCTTGAACTCGAGCGCGCGGCGCTTGAGCGCCGCGAGCAGATTGTCCACGTTGGTGATCAGCAAATCCGCGGCGCGCACGAGCTGGACGTTGAAGCAAGTGTCGAGCACGTCAGACGAGGTCATGCCCTGGTGTACGAAGCGCGCCTCGGGGCCGACGATTTCCGCAAGGTGGGTCAGGAAGGCGATGACGTCGTGTTTGACCTCGGCCTCGATCGCATCGATGCGCGCAACATCGAATTTCGCGGCCTTGCCCTTGGCCCAGATCATTTTGGCGGCGTCCTTCGGGATGATGCCGAGCTCGGCCATGGCGTCCGCTGCGTGGGCCTCGATCTCGAACCAGATGCGGTAGCGCGTCTCGGGGGACCAGATCGCGGCCATTTCGGCGCGCGTGTAGCGGGGGATCATCAGGCCGCCTCTTGTTCTTTACCTCCCCCTGAAAGGGGGAGGTCGGCGAGCAATGCTCGCCGGATGGGGGTCAGCGGCGCGTACGGAGTTGGACCCCACCCCGGACCACCTTCGGTGGTCCGACCCTCCCCTTGCAGGGGAGGGAAAGAAAGAACCTTGTAGCGCGGGATCATCAGGCCGCTTCCCCGCGCGCCATCGCCGCCGCCTGGCGGATCGCGGCGATGTTGCCGCGGTAAGCGCTCGCACCGCCCTTGAAGATGGCCGAGCCCGCGACCAGCACGTTGGCGCCTGCCGCAGTCACGAGCGGCGCGGTCTGCGGCGTAATTCCGCCGTCCACTTCAAGGTCGATAGGCCGGCCGGCTATCATGGTGTGCAGACGGCGGAGTTTTTCCACCGCCGCGGGAATGAACGCCTGGCCGCCGAAGCCGGGATTGACCGACATCACGAGGATCAGGTCGACGTCGTCGAGTACGTGCTCGATTTCGGTCTCGGATGTGCCCGGATTGAGCGAAACGCCGGCTTTTTTGCCGAGCGCACGGATCGCCTGCAGCGAACGGTGCAGGTGGGGCCCCGCTTCCACGTGCACGGTGATGATGTCGGAGCCGGCCTTGGCGAAGGCTTCGAGATGCGGATCGCACGGGGCGATCATCAGGTGCACGTCGAGAATTTTCTTCGTATGCGGGCGCAGCGCCGCGACGACCGCAGGCCCTATGGTGATGTTCGGCACGAAATGGCCGTCCATTACGTCGACGTGGATCCAGTCGGCGCCCGCCTGCTCGACCGCGCGCACCTCCTCGCTGAGCTTGGCGAAATCGGCGGCCAATATCGACGGGGCGACCAGCAGCGGGCGGGACATCGATTCCTCTTCGTCGCCGTTCGTCTAACACCCCCGCATGCGGGGGGCAACGCGGCGCCTTACGCGCCTGTGCGCCCGCCGTTAACCACACGCGCCAAGGGTTTGAGCATCTGCGGCAAGAGATAGATCGGGAATTGCGCGAGCGCGAAGTAGAGCCAGGTGAGATCGGGCACCGCGCCACCGGCTGCGGCGAGCATCAGGCCCATGTTGCGTTGGGACGCCATGAGCCCAAGCGCAAAAGCCTGGCGCAATCCGGCGCGGGCAAAGACGAAGACCGTCAATGCGAGCGGACCTAAGGTAAGTACAAATGACAGCAGGATCAGCGCCCCGACCAGCATGGGCTCCGCGTAGATTGTCACGGCGATATCGCCCATCAACGCCGCAATGAATACGAACAGCACGATGACATTGAGGCCATCGATCCGCTCGCGTTGCCGCGTGATCCGCGCATGCCCGGCGAATTTTCGGATCGCGGCGGCGAGCAACGCCGCGCCAACCAGCATCAAGAACAATTTGAGCCCAAGCGCGAGCGGCGACAGCGTCAATGTTTCACCGACCAATTGGCGCGCGAATAGCGGTGCGGTGAGCGAAACAACCGAGGTGCAAGCAATCAAGCCGAATAAGACAAGGGCGGCATCAAGACCCAGCAACGCGGCGATGGCCGGGGATGACATCAGGGGTGAGGCGGCGGCCTGCAGAACCAGCGCCAGGAAAAGATCGGGCGATCGTTGATCGACGCCCAGCCAGAGATAACCCCAGCCGAGCATGGCCGGCAGTGCCACCATCGTCCAAAACGCGACGATGATGACCAGCGCCGGCCGCGCGACATGGACACGCAGCGCCGCAGGCTCCACCAGCAGGAAGGCGAGCACCAGAAGCGCGAAGACCGCCTCCGTTACAAAGGGCTTGAGTAGTGCTCCAAGCGGAGGCAACGCAATGCCGATGAAGACCATCGCTGCGAGCGCCCGCGTGCCTTGCCGTCCGAGCCAAGCCAGCGCCGCCGCCAAGGCATCAAGAAAGATCATGTATGCGTTATGCCATTGATTGATGTGGATGAGCGGACAGCTTGTGGCATATCAGCCATGAAACTTGCCTGCGCAGGCGTACCTTTTTTACGAATCCCTATATGTACTCCGCTTCGTTCAATGGCGGACAAGCGCCGTACCCAGCAAGAGGTTTTCTGTGGCTCGATCCGACGTAATCGTTCTCGGCGCCGGCGTGGTCGGCACCACCGCGGCTTTGCATCTCGCCAAGCGCGGACTTTCGGTCGCCCTCGTCGATCGCGGCGGGCCGGGTGAGGAGACCTCCTACGGCAATGCCGGCATCATCGAGGGTAACACCTATTTTCCGTATCCGTTTCCTTTCGAACTCAAGAAACTCCTCAAGGTCGCGTTTAAGCTCGCTCCGGAAGCCAATTATCACCTCGCTGCGCTGCCGAAATTGCTGCCATGGCTGTTCGCCTATTCGCTGGCATCGCGGCCGTCGGCGATGCTCGATTTCGCACGCAAGATGCGGCCGCTGTTCGCGCGCGCCGTTGCCGAGCACGAAACGCTGATCAAGGAAGCAAATGCCGAAAAATATTTGCGCAAGAACGGCTGGTTGAAGGTCTACCGCAGCGAGCGCGCCTTCGAGGACGTGAAATCCGATCTCGACACGATCGCCGCTGCTGGACTTGAATTTCGCGTTCTCGACCGCACCGGGACATTGGCGATTGAGCCTGATCTCGCGCCAATCGTCGCGCGTGGCATTTTTTGGCCAAGCGCGGCGAGCGTGACCAACCCGCTCGGCGTGACGCAGGCCTACGCCGCACTGCTTGCGAAGCTCGGCGGAGTGACGCTGCGCGGTGACGCGCGCTCGCTGCACCGCGCCGGCGGGCGCTGGCGCGTGGATACCGACGAGGGACCGGTGGACGCCGAGGCGGCCGTGGTCGCACTCGGGCCTTGGGCGAGCGACTTGCTAGAACCGCTCGGCATCAAGCTGCCGCTCGCGGTCAAGCGCGGCTATCACCTGCATTTCCGGCCGCGGGGAAATTCCGGCATCAGTCGGCCTGTGCTCGACGCCGAGAATGGCTATCTGCTGGCGCCGATGGAGCAGGGATTACGCCTGACCACGGGCGCCGAATTCGCACAACGCGATGCGAAGCCGACGCCGGTGCAATTCGACCGGCTGCTGCCCGCCGCACGCGCGCTCTTTCCCATCGGTGAGCGCATCGAAAAAGACGCCTGGCTTGGCCGCCGCCCATGCTTTCCGGATTCGATGCCGGTGATCGGCCGTGCGCCGGGCCAGCCCGGGTTGTGGCTCGATTTCGGCCACGCCCATTGGGGGCTTACGCTCGGTCCCGCCACGGGCCGCCTGCTTGCCGAAATGATGACCGGCGCCCCGCCGTTCACCGATCCGGCGCCTTATGCAGCCGGGCGCTTTCATTAACTGTCTCACCGAACGTTAATTCGGCTTCGCTTGGTTCGCGTGATAGCTTGCCTTTGGGCGTCTTTGGGGGCGTCTGGAGCGATCATGAGCCCGCGAAAGCTGCACGCGATTGTCCTCACCCTTCTCCTCGTTCTGTCCGCCGGATCAGCCGGACCAGTGCTGGCGCAAGCGCGCGCCGTCAAGGAACAGCCGGCCGGCGAGCAAAAATCCGCACCGCCGTCAGGTCCCGGCGTCCTCAAATTGCTCCCCGCTGACGCGGTCACCGAGCGCACCATCACCATAGGCGGCGACAAGCTCACCTTTACGGCGACCGCCGGCACGCTCAATCTGTTCGGCCAGAATGGCGAGCGGACGGCCGCGATTTTCTACTCCGCTTACGTAAAGCAGGGCGCCCCCGCCGAGCGGCGCCCGCTGACCTTCGTGTTCAACGGCGGGCCCGGCGCATCGTCGACCTATCTGCATCTCGGCGTCGTTGGGCCGAAAGTCGCGGTGTTCGGCCCTGACAACCGCGACGGCGCCAGTGCGCGGTTGCGCGACAATCCGGACACCTGGCTCCCGTTCACCGATCTCGTTGTGATCGATCCGATCGGCACCGGCTGGAGCCGCACCGTGAAGCCGGACGAAGCCAAGAGCTACTACGGCGTGCGCGCCGACGCGCGGGTGCTGGCGAAGACCATTGCGCTTTATGTCGCGCGCAATGGCCGCACCTCCTCGCCCAAATACATCCTTGGCGAAAGCTATGGCGGTTTTCGCGCCGTCAAGGTTGCGCGCGCACTGCAGTCGGATCAAGGTATTGTCGTCTCCGGCATCGTCGCACTCTCGCCGCTGCTCGAAGGTGCGCTCGGCTTTAACGCCAACCGCTTCGCACTCGGCGCCGCCCTGCAGTTTCCCTCGCTCGCAGCCGTCGAGCTTGAACGCCGCCGCGCCTTTACGCCGGAAGCCCTGGTCGAAGCCGAGCGCTTCGCCATGACCGAGTATCTAACGACGCTCGCCGGCCCCGCACCCGAGGGCGAAAAGGCGCGCGCCTTCTATGCGCGCGTCGCGCAGATGACCGGGCTGCCGGTCGAGGTAGTGACGCGCCAGCGCGGTTTCATCCGGGACGCCTATGCTAAGCACCTGCGCTCAGCGCAAGGAAGCGTGGTGAGTTCCTACGATGCCGGCTTCGCCATGATCGATCCGTTTCCGGAGAGCGCGGCCGCGCATAACGACGATCCGATACTTGCGGGCTTTAGCCGCGCACTCAGCGGCCTGTTCGTCGGCTATGCGCGCGAGGAGCTCGAGTTCAAGACTGACATGACCTATGTACTGCTCGCTCGTGACATCAGCGGCCAATGGGATTGGCACGGCGAGAGCCGGGGAAATGCCAGCGTCACGAGCGACATCCGCGAGTTGCTCGCGCTCAATCCATCGTTCCGGCTCGTCGTCGTCCATGGCACGGGCGATCTCGTGACGCCCTATGGCGTAAGCCGCTATATCGTCGATCATCTGCCAAAAATTGGCTCGGCCGACCGCGTGCAGCTCAAGCTCTATCGCGGCGGGCACATGTTCTATTTCGATCCCGCCTCACGCGCGGCGTTCACGAAGGACATGCGGGCGTTCTATTCGGCGGGGGTAACGGAGTGAGGCGCCGGCGGCCGCATCAACCCTGAGGGCGCCGCTTTTTCGGTGCCGCCGTTTTTTTCTGCTCCTGGTCCCGTTGGTACATGTAATCGAATTCGCAGCGGTCGGTGCCGATGATCGTGTCCTTGCATTGCTGGAGCGTGTAGAAGCCGCAATTAACGCCGCCATTGCCGTCACCGGCGTTATAGATAGCGCACCAGCGTTCATTTTTCGTCAGGGCCGTTTGTGGAATGATGACCGATGCCAGTGCAAGGATTCCGATAAAAGTAAATATGCGCATCAGTTTCTCCTGTCAGTCGAACGTCTCGCGCCAACTGCGAGCCGCTCCCGGAAATTTTAAACCTTTTGCCTCATACACGCCACGCGCGATGGCGCGGGCGGTGACGTTGGCGGCAAGCGCACCGAGGGATGCGAGCGAAATCAAAGGATCGGGCAGGGACTTTTTGCCGGTGGCGGCGGCAAACACTACGTCACCATCGAGCGGCGTGTGCACGGGATAAATCGCTCGCGCCATACCGGTTTGCGCCATGATCGCAAGCCGCTTCGCCTGCGCCTTGGTCAGCGCGGCGTCGGTTGCGACCACGACGAGCGTTGTATTCTCGTGCGGGCTTGCCTTGGTACGCGCGACAAGCGCCTCGGATGGCAGCGGCGAGGGCAGGCCGCGACCGCCGAGTTCCTTACCCTGCTCGTAGGGTGCGGCCCAGAAATGCGGGCCATCGCCGATGGTCACGCTACCCGCCGGATTGACGGCGGCTAGCGCGCCGATGGCAATACCGTCCTTAGTGGTGCGCGCCGAAGCCGAGCCGATACCGCCTTTGAGATTAACGCACATGGCGCCAAGCCCGGCACCGATGCTGCCCAATTCGAATACGCTCGCTGCCGCTGCCGCGGCAGCGTAGCCGAGATCGCGGTAGGGCGGAAAGCGGCCCCAATTCTTGTCGCCACCATTGAGCAGGTCGAACAGGATGGCGCCGGGCACGATCGGCACACGTGCCTCGCGCACGGCGAAACCGCGGCCTTGCTCCTTCAGCCACGCCTGCACGCCGGAGGCGGCGTCGAGCCCGAAGGCCGAACCGCCGGAGAGCGCGATGGCGTCGATTCGCTCCACCGTCATCGCCGGATCGAGCAGATCGGTCTCGCGCGTGCCCGGCCCACCGCCGCGCATGTCGATCGACGCCACCGCGGGCTCTTCGAACACGATCGCGGTGACGCCGGAGGCGAGCTTTGCGTTATCAGCGTGGCCGACAAGGACGCCGGGAACATCGGTGATCAGATTTCGCACGAGATAACCTCCGATCGGTGCGGAGCGGAAACGATTTCGGTGACTACGTCAACGCATGGCTCCCTCCCCCTTGCGAGGAGGGTCGGGGGAGTGGGATGGATGATTGCGCTATCGTTAATGACTTACCCCCTCCCGGTTCACGGAGCCTGTCATCGGGCGGCGCTTCGCGCCGACCCATTGGTTTGCCGACCTCCCCCGCAAGGGGGGAGGTAAACAAGGTTTCGTGCGCATCGTACCCATCACATGCGTGCGAGGTACGTCGCCACGGCTTGCGCCCCGCGCCGCGCCATAGCATCAAGGCACGATGTCCACCGACGTGTCGATCCTGGCGGCGTTGTTCGCGGGGCTCTTGAGCTTTCTCTCGCCTTGCGTCCTGCCGCTGGTGCCACCCTATCTCGTCTATCTCGCCGGCGCCTCGCTGGAGCGCTTCGCCGATGCCGAGCCGGAACCTCAGGTCAAACGCGAGACGGTGATCGCAGCTTTGCTGTTCGTGCTCGGTTTCTCCACGGTGTTCGTTGCGCTCGGTGCGAGTGCGAGCGTGATCGGGACGCTGATCCGTGCATATGCCGATTGGCTCGGCACCATCGCCGGCATCATCATCATCGTCATGGGCCTGCATTTTCTCGGACTGACACCGATCAAATTGATGATGCGCGAGAGGCGGATCACGGTCGCCAAGCCCGTTGGGCTATGGGGCGCGTATGCCATGGGGCTCGCCTTTGCGTTCGGATGGACGCCGTGCATCGGACCGATCCTCGCTGCCATCCTCGCGGTTGCCGCATCCGAAACAACGGTGACCAAGGGCGCCGGCCTGCTCGCCGTCTATTCGGCGGGGCTCGGCATTCCGTTCCTGCTCGCGGCCTTCGCCGTTGAACCGTTCGCCGCGTTCCTTGCGCGCTTTCGCAAGCAGCTCGCCTATGTCGAGATGGCAATGGGGGTGCTGCTCGTGCTCACCGGCATCGCTTTCCTTACCGGGATGGTGAACAGTGCCGGGTTCTGGCTGCTCGAATTGTTTCCGGTGCTAGGAAGGATTGGGTGATTCTTTATCTCTCCCCTTGATGGGGAGGGTCGGCGAGCGTCGAGCAAGGCGCGACGCGAGCCGGGTGGGGTGAAAGCGTAGTGACGGCCCCCCACCCGACCGCTCGCAACGGCTCGCGTCCACCCTCCCCACAAGGGGAGGGATGAGAGAAAAAAACCCGCCCCGGAGTCCGGGGCGGGCGCTTCATCATGCGGCGATTGTCGCCGCAGCGACGGCTGGGCTTACAACTCGCTGTAAGTGCCGTCCTTCTTCCAGATGTAGAATACGTAGTCGATGGCGGTGATATCGCCCTTCTTGTCGTAGGAGAGAGGTCCCAGCACCGTGTCCCACTTGCCGGCCCTGACCGTCTCCGCGACCTTTTTCGGATCGGTGGTCTTGGCCTTTGTGACGGCCTGCGCCCAGATCTGCACCGCGGCGTAGCTGTAAAGCGTATAGCCTTCGGGGTCGATGTTCTTGGCCTTGAACTTCTCGACCACCGCCTTGGCCGTCGGCTTCTTGCGCGGGTCCGGTCCGAACGTCATCAGCACGCCGGCGCCCTCCGCGCCGGTGATCGACCAGAACTCGTTGGTGACGAGCGCGTCGCCCGAAATCAACTGTGCCTTCATGCCCTGGGCGCGCATCTGCCGCAGGATCAGGCCCGCCTCGGTGTGGTAGCCGCCGATATAGACGACGTCGATATTGGCCGCCTTCATCTTCGAGACCAGCGCGTTGAAGTCCTTGTCGCCCTGGGTGTAGGCTTCGTACATCTTTTCCTTCGCGCCGGTCTTGTTGAGCGCCTTCTTGGTCTCGTCGGCCAGGCCTTTGCCGTAGGTCGACTTGTCGTGGAGGATGGCGATGTTCTTGTCCTTGTAATTCTTGGCCAGATAGGCGCCGGCGACCCCGCCTTGCTGATCGTCGCGGCCGCAGACGCGGAACGTGTTCCACATCTTGCGTTCAGTGAATTGCGGGTTCGTCGAAGCCGGCGTGATCTGCAGCACGTTGCCTTCAAGATAGGCATCGGAGGCGGGAATCGAGGACGACGAACAGAAATGGCCGGCGACGAACGGCACCTTCGCTCCCACCATCTTCTCGGCGACCGCGCGCGCCTGCTTTGGATCGCAAGCATCGTCGCCGATCTCCAGCTTGATCTTCTTGCCGAGCACGCCGCCCTTCGCGTTGAGATCGGCGACGGCAAGTTCGGCGCCGTCCTTGAGCTGTTTGCCGAAGGAGGCATATTGCCCGGTCAGCGGTCCGACGACGCCGATGGTGACGTCTTGCGCGGACGCGGTACCGGCAAGCGCGAGGCTTAAGCCCAGCGCCAGCGAGGAAATCCGCAGTTTGCTCATAGTCTACTCCTCTCGCGTGTTGTTTTTGGCCAAATGCGATGTCCGCCGCGGCCAAAACCGGCTGGCGTCATTTTCCCCGGTTTTTGACGGATGTCATCACCTCATAGCGATGTATTTGCGGATTTTTTCTCGCCCGTGCCGCGGTCGCGCCATGTGAGCGGGCCGGTGCGCGCGTAAAGCCAGGGATATTGCGTCACCATCTGGGCAGTCCGGGTGATCCGGAAGGCGAGGAGGCTGACCGCGATAAGATAGCCAGTATCAACTATAAAGGAGGGCAGCGACAACAGGTCGGCCTCGAATAGCGCGAAATGCACGAAGCGTACCGCAGCGCCGAGCAGGATCATGTAAAGCACCGTGTGCCAATAGGGCCGCCATGTCTGTGCGATGGCGCGCCCGGCGAGCCCGGCGGCGCCGCCGCCGATGACACCGGTCACCAGCAGGACCTGCAGGATCGATTCCGTCGCGTAAAGCTCACCCATCACCATTGCATCTGATTCCGAAATTTCAACGCCGCCCGCCTTCGAGATAGGCGGCGCGGATTTCCGGCCGCTTCAACAGCTCGCGCCCGGTGCCTGAAAGCGTGATCTCGCCGTTGACCATGACATAGCCGCGATGCGCCAACTTAAGCGCATGGAAGGCGTTTTGCTCGACCAGGAACACCGTGAGCTTCTCGCGCTCGTTCAATTCGCGGATGGCGGCGAAGATCTGCTTGACGAGTAACGGCGCGAGTCCAAGCGACGGCTCGTCGAGTAACAACAGGCGCGGGCGGCTCACCAGCGCGCGGGCAATCGCCAGCATCTGCTGCTCGCCGCCGGATAACGTGCCGCCGCGCTGGTCAATCCGCTCCTTAAGCCGTGGAAAGAGGCGGAGCACGCGGGCGAGGTCTTCCTCGAAACGCGCAGGGTCGGCGATGGTCGCGCCCAATTGCAAATTTTCGAGCACGGTCATGCGGCCAAAAATACGCCGGCCTTCCGGCGATTGCGCGATACGCAGCCGCACAATCTCGTGTGTCGGCATATGCGTAATGTCGCGGCCCTCATACAGAATCTGGCCTTCGCGCGCGCGCGGATTGCCGAAGATCGTCATCATCAGTGTCGACTTGCCGGCGCCGTTGGCGCCGATCAGTGTGACGATCTCCCCGTCATGGACTTCGAGATCGACCCCGCGCAGCGCGATGATGTTGCCGTAATAGGTCTTCACCCCGCGCACGGCGAGGAGCGGGACCGCAGTCGCGACGGTTGTCGTTGCGACCTGCGCACTCACGTTCCGACCTCCGCTTCCACGTCCGCGATTTCTTCGTCGTCGACACCGAGATAGGCGGCGATCACCCTGGGGTCGTCGCGGATCGCCGCCGGCGCGCCGTCAGCGATCTTCACGCCATAATCGAGCACCACGATATGGTCGGAAATCTCCATGACCACCGACATGTCGTGCTCGATCAGCAGGATCGAGGTCGCGTGCTCGGCGCGGATGAACAACAGCAATTCGTTAAGCTCGGCGCTTTCGCGCGCATTGAGGCCCGCTGCTGGCTCGTCGAGGCAGAGCAAGACCGGCTCGGTGCACATGGCGCGCGCGACCTCAAGGCGGCGCTGGGCGCCATAGGGCAGATCGCCGGCCGGGTCATCGGCACGCGACGTGATGCCGATTTTGTCGAGCCAGTATTTCGCCATGTCGATCGCCGCGCGCTCGGCGTTGGTAAAGGTGCGCAAGCCGAGCATTCCGAAAAGCGTGAATCCGGAGGCGAGCATCAACGGATTGTGCCGCGCGACCATGAGGTTTTCGAGCACGGTCATGCCCTGGAACAGACGGATGTTCTGGAACGTGCGCGACCCGCGCGCGCGCTGGGAAATACGAAAATCGAGCAGGCGCTCCAGCAGAAACGTTTTTCCGTCCGGATGCGCGAGCCGTATCATGCCGACGGTCGGCTTGTAGAAGCCGGTGATGCAATTGAACACCGTGGTTTTGCCGGCGCCGTTTGGCCCGATCAGCGCGGTGATATCGCCCGGTCGCGCGGAAAACGACAGATCGTCGACGGCAACCAGGCCGCCGAAGCGCATGGTCAGGTGTTCGACGGTCAAAATTGGTTCCACTGTGCCGTTCATCCACGGCCCTCCGCGACGAATTCGGCAGCGACGATCTTGCGTTCTTTCAGGAACACCGAGGGCATCCGGGTCGCGACTAGGCCGCGCGGACGCCAGATCATGATTCCGACCATGGCGAAACCGAACACCAGCATGCGGTATTGCTGGAACTCGCGGAAAAACTCGAAGCCGCCGAGCATCACGGCGGCGGCGACGGCGACGCCAATCTGCGAGCCCATGCCACCGAGCACGACGATGGCGAGCACCAGCGCCGACTCGCCGAAGACGAAGCTCTCCGGGCTGATGAACCCCTGGCGCGTGGCGAAGAACGAGCCGGCGAAGCCGCCGAACATGGCGCCGATGGCGAACGCCGTGAGCTTGGTATTGGTGGTGTTGATGCCGAGCGTTCGGCAGGCGATCTCGTCCTCGCGCAAGGCCTCCCAGGCGCGGCCGATCGGCAGCCGGCGCAGCCGCACCGTCACAATGTTGGTCACCAGTGCGAGCGCAAGGATCAGATAGTAGAGAAATACGACGCGATGTGTCGGCGTGAATTCGAGCCCGAAGGTCGCCGCAAACCCGCCTTCGCCATCCGTGAACGGAAGGCCGAAGAAGCTTGGACGCGCGATGCCGGAAATGCCGTTTGGGCCACCGGTGAAGCTTTGCCAATTGGTGAGCACGAGGCGGATAATTTCGCCGAAGGCCAGCGTCACGATGGCGAGATAGTCGCCGCGCAGCCGCAGTACCGGAAAGCCGAGCAAGACGCCCCAGAACGCGGCGAGGATTCCGGCGAGCGGCAGACAGATCCAGAAGCCGAGGCCAAAATTCTGCGCGAGCAGCGCGTAGGAATAGGCGCCGACCGCGTAGAAAGCGACGTAGCCTAAATCGAGCAGGCCGGCGAGGCCAACCACGATATTCAATCCCCAGCCGAGCATGACGTAGGTGAGGATCTGGATGCTAAGATCAAGAAGATACCGATTGTGAAAGAACATCACCGGTACCACGAGCGCAAAGACAAGCAATGCCGGCCCAACGAAGGGGATGATCCGCCGCGCGGCCGCTGTCACGACGGGCGGCACGAAGCGCACGATATCGATCCGCTTGTCGCGCAGCAGGAGTTCGCGCAAGAACACGCCGACGAAAGCCACCGCAACGAACGCGCCCAATTCGCCGAAGCGTTCCGTCAGCACCAGCGCTCCGGTGGGCCCCTGATCGGTGCGCAGCCCGATCAGCAGCGAGAACAGTCCGAATGCGACCAGCGCCGCCAGCACCGCGCTCTTGAGCGCGGCGAGGATATCGAGCGGACGTTTGCCGGGGTGGGCCGCGCGCGACACCGGGTCCTCGATCACTCAGACTTTTTCGATTTCCGGCCGGCCGAGAATCCCGGTCGGCAGGAAGATCAGCACGATGATCAGGATCGAGAACGCGGCGACGTCTTTGTACTCGCTGGAGAAGTAGGCCGACCAGAACGTCTCGATCAAGCCGATCAGAAGACCGCCCAGCATCGCGCCGGGCAGTGAGCCGATGCCGCCGAGGACCGCGGCGGTGAAGGCTTTCACGCCGGCGACGAAACCGATGTAGAAATCGATCACGCCGTAATAGAGCAGGGTCATGATTCCGGCGACGGCGGCGAGCGCCGCGCCGATCACGAAGGTCAGCGAAATGGTGCGGTCGACGTCGACGCCGACCAGCGACGCCATCTTCAGATCCTGCTCGCAGGCGCGCATGTCGCGGCCGAGACGCGTCCTGGCGATGACCCAGGAAAACACCGCCATCAACGCCAGCGTGGTCACGACCACGAGAATCTGCACGTTGGAGAGCCGAACAATAAAAACGTCGTTGTCGATCAACGTATAGCCGCCCTGGATCAGCGGCGGCAGCGGCTTGACGCGCGCGCCTTGCGCGATCTGCACGTAGTTCTGCAGCACGATCGACATGCCGATTGCCGAGATCAGCGGGGCAAGGCGGAAGGAGTGGCGCAGCGGCCGGTAGGCGAGACGCTCGACGGTCCAGCCATACAGCGAGGTGAGCGCCATGGCGATCAGCAGCACCAGGAAAAGCGCGAGCGGGACCGCAGTCACGCCGATGGCGACGAGCGCGAGGAAGGCAATCAGCGCCAGGAACGCGCCGACCATGAAAACATCGCCATGGGCGAAGTTGATCATGCCGATAATGCCGTAGACCATCGTATAACCGATGGCGATGAGCCCATAGATCGAGCCGAGCGTGATGCCGTTGATCAATTGCTGAACGAAGATTTCCACGCGTCATCCCCCTGCGCCGCCAACCGGCCTATGGGCTCGCACCCCGTGGTGCCTGTCAACCGGTGCGGTCCCACGGATAAGACTTAGCGCGTGCGCAGTTTTCCGACAATTCGCCTTCGGCTCGCCAAGAAGCCGCATCTTGTAAGACCGGCGGCAAAAGGCCACCTTGACCGCTTACGCCCATGGCGGACACAGCGAATGAACGAACACCAACCCCGCGGCGATGTTCCCGCGCGCAACCGGCCATCCGCGGCTGTGGATGCGGGAATGTTTCGCGAGGCTATGAGCCGGCTTGGCGCCGCGGTTCACATCGTCACAACCGCGGGTCCGGCCGGCAATGCGGGCTTTACGGCGACGGCGGTGACGTCGGTTTCTGACGAACCTGCGACGCTTCTTGTGTGCCTTAAACGCCGCAGCCGTATCACGCCGGTGCTGCGGGCCAACGGCGTGTTCTGCGTCAATACGCTTGCCGCGGACATGCAGGATGTCGCCGATCTATTCGCCGGGCGCACCGGAATTTACATGTCGGACCGCTTCGCCAGTGGGACGTGGCAAGCGCTCACCACCGGCTCACCCGCACTCAAAGGCGCGGTGGCGGCGTTCGATTGCCGTATCGTCGAAGCAAAATCGGTTGCCTCTCATGATGTCTATTTCGGCACGGTGATTGATATGCACCTTGGACGCATAGCACCGACGCTGCATTACCACGGGCGGGCCTACAAGCAGCTTTGAGCGCAGGTGTCCAAAAATTTGTCCGATAAGTGTCGTGCAATATGGCGAGTAATTTTAATCGGAACGAAACGGACCGCCGCGCGTTATCGTTGGGGTGTAAATTTGGAGTTTGTCATGAAAGACCAGCGTAACCAGAACCCGCAGCAGCAACAGCAGCAGAACAACCCGCGTCCAGGCCAGGGTGGACAGCAGGGCAATCCAAGCCAGAAGCCGGGCCAACAGACCCAGCAGCCGGGACAAGGCGGTCAGCAGGGCGGCCAGAAGCCGGGTCAACAGCAAGGCGGCGCCAATCGCTGATTGCGGTAAATCTCGAGTCGAATAGATGGAAGCCTCGCCGGAAACGGCGAGGCTTCTGTCATGTCATGAACCGACCACGCCGCCGGTCCGCCGGTAAGGTAAAGAAAGCTTTTCCATTGCCGGTACAATTGGAAAGACTAGCTTTGCCCTGATGCGGCACCTTCCCAACGCTCTGCACATCATCGCGGGTGCGATCGCGCTTTACTTCGCCCTGGTATGGGGCGCGGACGCCGTGCGCATTCTCGCATCGCCGATCTATGGCTTTGAGGATTCAAGCTTCGCGCGCGTTGTTTATGGCGTCGGCCGTCTGTTTGGTCTTGGACCTATGGGGCTCGCGAATGCCGCCGCCTTCTTAGCGGCTCTCAAGCTCGCCGTAGCGATCGTTTTCATGCTACTGGTCTTGGATCGCGTGCATTGCTTGCGCGGGCGCAACCCCGACCACGAGATGCTGCAGGCGGCGCTGTTGCTACTACTGCTCTCCGCGGAGATTGTCGGCGTCTCGGCGGCTCTCGGCGGGGCGAAGAACATCGCCAGCCTGCCAAGCGCGCAACTGTTCCTGGCGGGTGCGATCACCGCTTTGAGCCTGTTCGAACGAAGGGGTGAGCGCGTCATCAAGATCCGTGTGGAACGACTTGACGCTGAGCGCGGATACGTTTTGCGATCCGTTTAACTCACTTTTATTTCTACTTCGGCCGCGCTTCGTGCAGGTCGCGGTCGGGCGCCTTCAATTCGCCGCGCCGCAATTGTTTTACCGCCTGAATGAGCGCGCGCGCCATGTTGCGCACCTCCTCGTGCAAACCTTCATCGGCGTCGAGATCGTCGTGGCTCGTGGCGTAGGGCGTAAGATATCCAATGTAGCGATCGAGTGAGCTTTGGTGTCCTGCCGGAATCATGCCGATATCCTGCAGCCAGTCGGAGAGTATGCGGCGAAGGTTCTCCGGCCCGCTGGCGTCGCCGTGGGCGAATACGGCGAAGGTGCGCCCGGCAAGATGCCGCGGATACGGCCAGCCCTTGAGTTCGAGCTCTTTCGCTATCACCGGATTCTTGCCGCGGGTCGAGGTCTGGTCGGGATTGCCGCCGTCGGCGCAAACCAGACGGTCGATCATCAGCTTGAGCGAAGAAGGTGCCTGATACCAGTTGACGGGAGTGACGATCATGACGCCGTGCGCGGCCACCCACATCGGATAGATCTCCGCCATCCAGTCGCCGCTCTGGCCGATCGCGTGGTTGGGATAGCACGAGCACGGCCAGTGGCAGAGCGGCTGCGCGGTTGAGACGCAGGCCTTGCACGGAAAGATGACGCGGCCGTATTCGGCGGTGAGCCGTGAGAGATCGAGCACCTCGACCTCGAAGCCTTTTGTCTTTTTAACGATCTCGCGCGCCATGGTGACAAGCCGCCAGGTCTTCGACATTTCACCGGGGCAGGTTTGGTCATTTCGTGAAGAGCCGTTGACGATGAGGATGCGCGACGGCGTTTTCGGATTCTTCTGCCGCTTCTCGGCGGCCTGGATCGCTTCACGCGTCTCCAGCCACTCAACCGGCAATTTGAAATCGGGATCGGCGAAGCCCGCGCCGGCGCGGCGCGTGCGCGGGCTCTTGTGGTATTCGTGGTAGGCCTTCCATGCCGTCGCCGCGATCTTGTCGAGCTGCGGTTTGAGCGCCTCGAATTCCGGATCGTAAAATTTCGCCCAGAACCGCTTGGTGAATTCCTCGCGACTAAGCGCGACGCTCGGCATTCCCTTGCGGACGGTGAACTTCGGCGTGCTCTTAACGGATGTCTTGGCCATGGCGCGATCCCCCCCATTGCGATGACGCAATGGGTTACATCGTGCCGCGATCAAACCGAAATTACGAGGCCGTCACCGTGCCGTGACGAGACACTCACCGGGCCGTGATCATAGTCCGCCCTGCTACTTGCCCACCTCCGCCAGCGCCGCGGTGGCTTCCTTGAAGGCGTGGTTAGCGGCGGGCACACCGCAATAGATCGCCTGCTGGATGATGACTTCCTTGATGTCGTCGGCGGAGAAACCTCCCTCGGTCATCGCCGCGCGGATATGCATGCGGAATTCATCCCATTTGCCAAGCGCGATCATGGTTGCAAGTACCATTAGGCGGCGTGTGCGCTCATCGAAATGCGCCCTCGTCCACACCTCGCCCCAGGCATAGCGGGTAATGAACTCCTGGAATTCCGCGTTGAAGGCTGTCTTGTTGGCGTTGGCTTTGTCTACCCAGGCATTTCCCAGCACCTTGCGGCGTTTGCTCATGCCGCGGTCGTAGCGCTCCTTGTCGTCCACGCTGTCCTCCCCTGACTAGGCGCTCGATGATGCACCACGCGCTCAACGAGGTCGATGAGGCCGCCCGCCGTCAAATCGCGCGGATCGAAGCCTGCCGCACCAACAACTGGAAGGAACAGCCCCGCCTCCTTTTCTTGCCAGCCAGCGCCTGCCATCCACCACGAGGAGAACCGGCGAGTTTCAACGACGCTCGCGTCCATGACGGCGATTTCAGTGTGGCGAGGATCCTGAGAAATGCGCTCCAGTTTACGGATCACCGCCTCGCGCTCGCCTTCAAGCACTTGGATGAACCATGTGTGATGGTAGATCAATCCACCGGTGACCCCGGCATCACAGTTCCTGGCTGCCGACACGGAAAGAATATTTGCGACATGATCCGCCAGCGCATTTGTTTCGAGTTTGAGACGGTTGCGGCTGTGATAAACGACGCGAAACAGACCCATCACACATCCCTCCGTTCTTTACCTCCACCACCGACTGACATGATGGAGTAAAGTTTCGAAGTACTAACGATTGGCAAATTGAAAGCTGTGTTTTTTGATGAATGTCCAATTTGTAATGTTTGTTTTCACCGCGTGAGAAATTCCAAAACTTTCGCCGTGTAAGCGGCGGGCTGCTCGACATTCGAGATGTGCGCGGCATCCAGGATCGCCATATTTGCGCCGCGGATTTGACTGCGGACAAATTCGCAGGCTTCGACATTTGTCGCGGGATCGTGCTTGCCGGCTATGACGAGGGTCGGTGCCGTGATCTTGCCGAGTGCCTCGCGGTGATCCATGTCGCGGATCGCCTCGCAGCAGCCGATATAGCCCTCGACCGGCGTCGCCAGGAACGTGTTCGCAAGTCGCGCGATGGTTTGCGGATGTTCATCGCGGAATGTTTTGGTAAACCAACGTTCCATAGTGCCGTTGAGCAGCGGCGCGAGCGAATTTTTCTCGCGCAGGAGCTTGATGCGGTCGTTCCACGGGCCCTTGTCGGCGTAGTAACAGGTCGTATTCGACAGGATGAGTTTTTCGATGCGCGAAGGCGCATTGGCGCCCAGCCATTGCCCAACCATGCCGCCCATGGAGAGGCCGCACCAGCTAATCTTTTTAATTTTAAAATTGTCGAGAATTGCAATGACGTCGCGACCGAGCCGCTCCATGGAGTAGGGGCCCTTTGGCACACCGGATTTGCCGTGGCCGCGCCGGTCGTAGCGGATCAGGCGGAACTGCTTCGACCATGCGGGGGCCTGATCGTCCCACATATGCAAATCGGCGCCGAGCGAATTGGAAAGCATGAGCACGGGTGCGCCTTCCGGTCCCTCGATCTGAACATGAATGGGGCAACCATCGGCATCGACAAAGGGCATAAAGGTTTCCTTTCAATTGTTTACTCCCTCCCCCCTTGCGGGGGAGGGATGGGGAGGAGGGTGAATATTTTCACCGGGGCTTGTCGCTGACCCCCCTCCCGGCCGCCTGCGCTCGCGCTTCGGCGTCCGACCTCCCCCGAAAGGTGGGAGGTGAGGAAGAGTCAAGCGCGGCGGCGAGTTGCCGGTCAATGAAGGCTTGTGCTGCGCCTTGATAGGTTGACGGATCGAACAAACGTTCGAGTTCGGCGCGCGCGAGATACCGCGTCAGGCCGGCATCGGTACAAACAATATCCTTCAGGCTTTTTTTCTCGGTGACGGCCTTGCGGCTCGCCTCCTCGACGAGCTTGTGCGCCGCCGGCTTACCGATTTTTGCGGCGAGCGCCATGGCAACCGCTTCCGCCATGATCAACCCATCCGTGGCGTCGAGATTGGCGCGCATGCGCGTCTCGTCTACTTCGAGGCCTTCGGCGATATCGACAATGCCGGCGAGCGCGCCGGAGACGACGAGCAGCAGCGCGGGGAAGGTTGGCCATTCGACCGGCCAGGCGCCGGCGGAGCGTTCGTGCTCCTGCACTTCGCTAGCGAGAATCGTCGCGGCGAGCTGCGGCGCCATCTGCACGCAGGCAAGGATGGCTGCGGCGGCGACGGGATTTCGTTTGTGCGGCATGGTCGAGGAACCGCCGCGTCCCGCAGCCGCAGGTTCGAAGGCTTCGCCGACTTCAGTCTGCATCATCAGCGTCACATCGCGCGCGATCTTGCCGCACGTTCCAGCAAGGATGGCGAGTGCCGATGCCAACTCACCGAGCCGGTCGCGGTGGCTGTGCCAGGGCGCGTCGGGCAGCGGCAGATCGAGCTCCGTGGCAAGCTGCGTACCAACCTCGAGACCGCGTTCGCCAAGCGACGCAAGTGTGCCGACGGCACCACCGAATTGCAGCACGATCGCCTGTTGTCCGGCGCGCGCGATGCGCTCGCGCGAGCGCGCCAGTGCCGCGGCATATCCCGCAAGCTTGAGCCCAAACGGCATGGGTACTGCGTGCTGTAGCCAGGTGCGGCCGACCGCGGGTGAATTTCGGTAGCGTTGCGCCAGCGAGGAAAATCCCGCGACAGCGCGCGCAAGACCGGAATCGAGCACCTTGATGCCTGCGCGCAATTCCAGCACTAGCGTGGTGTCGATGACGTCTTGGCTGGTGGCGCCCCAGTGTACGAAGCTTGCCGCCTTCGAATCCCGCTTTGCGACTTCGGCGGTGAGCGCCTTGACCAGCGGAATTAGGATGTTTCCGGCGGCGACGCTCGCCTTGCCGATATCATCGATATCGTAATGCTCGGCATGGCAGGCATCGCCAATCGCTGCCACGGCACTTGCCGGGATGACGCCTACGGTGGCCTCCGCGCGGGCGAGCGCAAACTCGAAATCAAGCATGCGTTGCAATCGCGTTCGGTCATCGACTACGGCTCGCATGGCCTCGCTGGAGAAAAGCGGGGCAAGTAGCGAGGAAAGGAAAAGCGGATTTGTCATCGGGCGAAAATGATGAATATCAAAGGTATGCGGAGACACCCTTACAGCCGCAGCCGCATCCAGCCAATAGCTTTTGCCATTGCGGTGCCAGGCAAATTCGTCCGATATCGTGAAATGTTCGACCTCACGCTCAGCTTCGACAATGGCCCGGAGCCGGAAGCTACGCCCGCGGTGCTGGATATCCTTGCCCGGCGATCGTTGCACAGCTCCTTTTTTGTCATTGGCGAAAAGCTCGCAACGCCGCAGGGCCGCACGCTCGCCGCGCGGGCGCATGCGGAAGGACATTGGATCGGCAATCACAGCTGGTCACATTCATTACCGCTTGGACTGTGCGTCGAAGCGGATGTCGCCGAGACCGAGATCGGGCGCACGCAAGCGCTGATTGGTGCGCTGTCACAACCATCGCCCCTGTTCCGGCCATTCGGCGGCGGCGGCAATCTCGACCGGCGGCTGCTCAGCCCGGCCGCGGTCGAATATCTCATGCAGAAGAAATTCACCTGCGTGTTGTGGAACGCGATCCCACGCGATTGGAACGATCCCGATGGCTGGATCGAGCGCGCACTCGGCCAATGCCGCGAGCAATCCTGGACATTAATGGTGCTCCACGACGTACCGAGCGGGGCGATGCGGCATCTCGACCGTTTCCTCGATAGGATCGGTGAGATGGACGGCCGCCTGCGTCAGGATTTTCCCCCCGATTGCCTGCCGATCGTCGACGGGATAATCGTGCAGCCGATCGAAAGCTATGTGATGCACGCGGACCGGGCCTGAGGAGAACAATCGATGGCGATGACCATGACGGGTGAGATCGATCTGGCCGCAACCCGTGAAACGGTCTGGTCGAAGCTCAACGATCCGGCGGTGCTCAAAATCTGCATTCCCGGTTGCGAGGAATTGAACAAGGTTAGCGATACCGAGTTCGAAGCCGTCGCTGTCAATAAGATTGGTCCGGTCAAGGCGAGGTTCAAAGGCAAGGTCACCTTGTCCGATCTCGATCCGCCCAATGGTTATAAGATTTCCGGGCAAGGGGATGGCGGCGTTGCTGGCTTTGCCAAGGGCGGCGCGGTGGTGGCGCTCGCGACGAAGGACGGCGGCACATTGCTCAGCTACACGGTCGAAGCGCAGATCGGCGGTAAACTCGCCCAGCTCGGCCAGCGGTTGATCAACGGGGCGGCGAAAAAACTCGCCGATGAATTTTTCGCGAAATTCGCCGAGGCGGTGAGGACATCATAGAGCGGCGCAATCGGGTCGGCGTGGCTACGCATCGCTCGTTCACGCAATCGTCATCCGTAATAATGTGCCGCCTATACGCACGTCGGGCATGACCTGTAGTGCTCTTGACCCGGCTCGCTGGTGCGGTTCAGACTTACAATCGTTCAAAAGGCGCGGTGTTGGCGGGATTTGGCCCACGCCGGGACTATGTCGCCCCTCGTACGTTTATCGATACGAAGGCTGCCCTCGACAACGGGGGACTTAAGGGAGGAACGTTATGACCGCCGTCTCAATGACGGTGAACGGTAAGTCCGTCACCGCCGATGTCGATCCGCGCACCCTGCTGGTGCAATTTCTCCGTGAGAACTTGCGGTTGACCGGCACCCATGTCGGTTGCGATACCTCGCAATGCGGTGCCTGCGTCGTCCATGTCGATGGCAAGGCGCGCAAATCCTGCACCATGTTCGCCTGGCAGGCGGAAGGCGCGAAGGTCACGACAATCGAAGGCGTCGCCAACGGCGCCAAGCTGCATCCGATGCAGGAGGCGTTTCGTGAGCATCACGGCCTGCAGTGCGGTTATTGTACCCCTGGAATGATCATGGCTGCGATCGATATGGTCAATCGCAAGGGCCACGACCTTGACGATCACACTATCCGCCAGGAACTCGACGGCAATCTCTGCCGCTGCACCGGCTATCACAATATCGTTAAAGCGATTGCCGCGGGCGCGCGGGCGATGAAATAGGACAGGGAACGCATCGAAGGGCGGATCACGAAATAATTTTACGGAGGAAGCGGCCATGAGCGCGAACGGTATCGGGGCTGCGGTACGCCGGAAGGAAGACTTCCGCTTCATAACCGGCAAGGGCCAATACACCGACGACATCAGCCGGCCGGGCGAGACGCGCGCCGTGTTTGTGCGCTCGCCGCATGCGCACGCAAAGATCAAGCGCGTCGATGTGAAGACGGCAACCGCAATGCCCGGCGTAGTCGCGGTGCTCACCGGTGCCGATCTCGCCGCCGACAAGATCGGCAATCTGATCTGCGGCTGGATGATCCATTCCAAGGATGGCTCGCCAATGAAGATGTCGCCGCATCCGGCGATCGCGAACCAGAAGGTATGTTACGTCGGCGATCCGGTCGCCGTCGTGATCGCCGAGACATTGGCGCAAGCGCGCGACGCCGCCGAAAAAGTGTCCGTCGACTATGAAGTATTGCCTGCGGTTATCGATCCGGCAAAAGCGAAAGACGGGCCGCAAATTCACGAAGTTGCGCCGAAGAACACGATTTATCAGTGGCACCTCGGCGACGCAGCGAAGACCGACGCGGCAATCCGGTCAGCCAAGCATGTCACGCGCCTCGATCTCATCAACAATCGTCTCGTGCCGAATGCTATCGAGCCGCGCGTTGCTATCGGCGACTACGATAGCGGTGCTGACAGTTTGACCCTTTGGAACACCTCGCAGAATCCGCACGTAGCGCGGCTCGTGATCTCCGCCTTCGTCGGCATGGCGCCGGAGCATAAATTGCGCGTGATCGCGCCTGATGTCGGCGGCGGCTTCGGCTCGAAAATCTTCATCTACCCGGAAGAAGTCGTGTGCTTGTGGGCGTCGCGGCGCGTGCGCCGCCCGGTGAAATGGACCTCTGACCGTTCGGAAGCCTTCCTCGCCGACGCCCACGGCCGCGATCATGTCACCCACGCCGAGATGGCGTTTTCCCCGGATGGCAAGATCACCGCGCTGAAGGTGAAGACGATCGCCAATCTCGGCGCCTACATGTCCACTTTCTCCTCCTCGGTACCGACATACCTCTACGCCACGTTACTGTCCGGCCAATACGATATCCCGAATATCTATTGCGAGGTCGATGCGGTCTATACCAACACCGTGCCGGTGGACGCGCTGCGCGGTGCCGGACGCCCGGAGGCGACCTTCGTCGTCGAGCGGCTGGTGGAAGTCGGTGCGCGCGAGCAGGGAGTCGACCCGGCGGATCTGCGCAAAAAAAACTTCATCAAGAGTTTTCCGCACCAGACGCCGGTGATCATGGCCTATGACGCGGGCGACTATAACGCCTCGCTCAAAAAAGCGATGGAGATGGCCGACGTCAAAGGCTTCGGCAAGCGAAAGCGCGAAGCCGCGCGTCACGGCAAGCTGCGGGGGCTTGGCTATTCGACTTACATCGAGGCGTGCGGGATCGCGCCATCGCAAGCGGTGGGTTCGCTCGGCGCCGGCGTGGGATTGTGGGAATCCGCCGAGGTGCGTGTCAATCCGACCGGCAGCGTGGAAGTCCTCACCGGCTGCCATGCCCACGGCCAGGGCCACGAGACGACGTTTGCGCAAGTGGTATCCGACCGCCTCGGCATTCCATTCGAAAATGTGTCCGTCGTGCACGGCGATACCGACAAGGTGCAATTCGGCATGGGCACCTATGGCTCGCGATCCGGCGCCGTCGGCATTTCGGCAATCGTTAAAGCGCTCGACAAGGTCGAGGCCAAGGCGAAGAAAGTTGCCGCCCACATGCTGGAGGCGAGCGAGCGTGACATCGAGTTCAAGGACGGCAAGTTCACCGTCGCCGGCAC
>JACQTM010000225.1 GCA_016210825.1 Hyphomicrobiales bacterium | reverse complement strand
GTTGTTTGAACTCATGACGAGCCACGGATGCAGGTCTATTCCCTCCCCCCTTGTGGGGGAGGGTTAGGGAGGGGGGTGACGCATGGCGCGTTGTAGTCGCAACATATAATGATCCCTACCCCCAATCCCTCCCCACAAGGGGGAGGGGAAGTGAAAGGGAATGAAAGCGCGGCGCTCATCACTCCGCCGCCGTCGCATAAGCGACATTGCGCCCGCCATAGCGGCGCACGCGCACATTGGCCTGCTCGGCATGCGCGAGGAAGCCTTCGAGAATGCACAGCCGCGAGCAATATTCGCCGATCATGGCCGACGCTTCGTCGGTCAGAACTTTTTGATACGTGCAGGTTTTGATGAATTTACCGACCCACAGCCCGCCGGTATAGCGCGCCGCTTTCTTCGTCGGCAGCGTGTGGTTCGTTCCGATCACCTTGTCGCCATAGGCGACGTTGGTGCGCGGGCCTAAGAACAGCGAGCCGTAGTTTTTCATATTGTTGAGGAAATAATCAGGATTGCGGGTCATTACCTGCACGTGTTCCGAAGCGACGCGGTCGGCTTCGCGAACCATCTCGGCCTCGTCGTCGCAGACAATGACCTCGCCGAAATCTTTCCACGCCTGGCCGGCGGCATCGGCGGTGGGAAGGATTTTCAGCAGCCGATCGACCTCGGCCATTGTCGCGCGTGCAAGCATCTCCGAGTTGGTGATCAGCACGGCGGGGGAGGTGGGCCCATGCTCGGCTTGGCCCAGGAGATCGGTTGCGCAGATTTCCGCGTCCACGCTGTCGTCGGCAATAATCAGCGTCTCGGTTGGGCCGGCGAGCAGGTCGATGCCGACGCGGCCGAATAATTGCCGCTTCGCCTCGGCCACATACGCGTTGCCGGGACCGACGATCATGTCGACGGGCGCGATTGTGCCGGTGCCGAGCGCCATCGCCGCGACTGCTTGCACGCCACCAAGCACGTAGATTTCGTCGGCGCCGCCGAAATGCATGGCGGCGACGATCGCCGGGTGCGGCCCGCCCTTGTGCGGCGGCGCGCAGGCGATGATGCGGTTGACGCCGGCGACGCGCGCGGTAACGATCGACATGTGCGCGGAGGCGACCATCGGATAGCGCCCGCCCGGCACGTAGCAGCCGATGGAATTCACCGGAATGTGCCGATGGCCGAGGATCACGCCCGGAAGCGTCTCGACTTCGAGATCGCGCATCGTCTCTTTTTGCTTCTGCGCGAAGTGACGCACCTGCGATTGCGCGAATTTGATGTCCTCGAGGTCGCGTTTTTGCACCTGCGCGATGGCGCGATCAATCTCGACGTCGCTCAGGCGAAAATTTTTCGGCTCCCAATTGTCGAATTTTTTCGACAACTCGCGGACGGCTTTATCGCCGTGCGCCTCGATGTCGGCGAGGATTGCTTCGACCGTCTGGCGCACCTTCGCGTCCGCAGCCTTGATCGCGCTCGCGTCCATTCCGCGTTTGAGGAAGCGGGGCATGGCGGGTCCTCCGAATATGGTGCTCGTCATTGCCGGGCACCCGGGTCCGACCAAAGGTCGGCCCGAGTGTAAACTTGACCCGGCAATCCATCTTTCTTCGCATAATTGTATCAAGAAAGATGGACCCCCGGGTCAAGCCCGGGGGTGACGGCTGAGTTTGCCGCGCTCGATCCCGGATCGACCTCGCCGCAACAGCGGCTCGGTCGTCCGGGATGACATCTGCGATGTCACTTAATCGCCTGCGGGTTGATCGGGGAGCCGGTGCCGCCGGTGATGATCAGCGGCGGGCCGCAGAAGAAGAACTCGTAAGTGCCGTCCTCGGCGCAATCCTCGGCGAGCTCCTTGAGATAGAAAATCTCGCCCATGCATAGCCCCATCGCGGGGATCACCACCCAGTGCCAGGGCTGGTTCGCTTCCGTGGTTTCGTTCGGGCGCACCTCGACGCCCCAGGTGTCGGTGCAGATCGCCGCGATCTGCTTGTCCTGGCACCAATAGCAATTCTCGAACCTGACTCCGGGCGCGTCGCCGCCGGCGTAACCGCCCCAGACGCCTTCCATCAGGCAGCGCTCCATCTGCCCGGTACGCACGATGACGAAATCGCCGCGCCGGATTTCGACGTTTTGATCCTTGGCGCATTTATCGAGCTCGTCGTTGCCGATGGCTTCGCCATCCTTCAGCCAATCGACGCCGCGAAAGCGCGCGACATCGAGTAGCACGCCGCGCCCCACCATCTTGCTCTTGGTATGCTCGATGCCGAGAACGCTCAAACCGCGCGAGTCGATCAGCTTGGCGTCATAGCCGTTATAGGCGTGCGTCTCGTAGAAAATATGCCCGAGCGCGTCCCAATGCGTCGCACCCTGGACGCAGAGATTGAGCGTGTCGTCGGCGTAGCGGATCTTGTTCCAGTCTTGGCGCCCGGCGATGGCGTCGGTGCCGGTCGCGAGCATTTGGTGGATCGGGTTGAAGCGTCCGCCGAATAGCCCGGTCTGCGGGCCGTTGCGATCAAGCGGAATGCCGAGCGCGAATACCTTGCCGGTGCGGATCAGCCCCGCGGCCTTGACGATATCCTCCGGCTGCACGTGATTGAGCGTGCCGATCTGGTCGTCCTTGCCCCAGCGGCCCCAGTTGCTGAGTTTCTTCGAGGCTTCGGCGATCGCCTCCTTGCCCACCTTGATATTCATTGGCGCGTCTTCCCTTTGTTGTCTTTGCCGACGCCGGATTAGCGCCAGATCGGCGTCCCGGTTCGGAGGCGTGATATTGCCGCGCGCGTCGTCGCGCGTCTATGCATTGATCGATTTTGGCAATGCAAAAATGCGGGACGCGACCACAGGACGCGGGTATTCTCTGCGGCGCTCGTCGAGCTCACGGGAGGACACAATGAAAAGGATTTGTTTTCACATTCTTATAGGCTTCGCCGCGGCCACAGCTTTTGGTGGCGCCGGTGCCCCGAGCGCATTCGCGCAGTCGATCGTGAATGAGTGGGCGAGCATCAAGACGCCGCCCGCGCCCGTGCTGAAGGCGGTGACGGCCGATGCAAAGACGACAGCGCTCCTGATGCTCGATTTCATGAACCAGAATTGCGGCAAGCGGCCGCGCTGCGTGGCTTCGATCCCGGCGGTAAAGAAGCTGCTTGCCGAAGCCCGCGCGAAGGGCGTAACCGTTGTCTACAGCCTCATCGCCAACACCACGGCCGCCGATGTGATCAAGGATGTCGCGCCTGCCGCGAATGAGCCTTCGGTGCTCTCCGGGCCGAACAAATTCCTGCGCACCGATCTGGAAAAGATTCTCAAGGACAAGGGCATGCAGACGGTGATCGTGGTCGGCACCGCCTCGAACGGCGCCGTGCTCAACACCGCGAGCCATGCCGCTTTCTCGGGCATGAACGTCATCGTGCCGGTGGATGGTATGTCGGCGGTCGATGCTTACGCCGAGCAATATGTCGCCTGGCATCTTGTTAACGCGCCGGGCGTGTCGGCGAAGGTGACGCTGACCAAGATCGACATGATCAAGTTTTGAGTGTCGATACTAACCCTCCCCTGAAAGGGGAGGGTCGTCCGCCGAAGCTCGCGTAGCGAGCGATGGCGTGACGGGGTGGGGTAAATCCTGTGCAGCCAAATGCCCCCACCCGGCTGCTCGCCGTTGCTCGCATCCACCCTCTCCCGCGAGCGGGGGAGGGATAAAACGTTATATGCGGCCAAGCGCCTGCGGGATTTTTTCCGGCGCGAACGACAAGTCGAAGAGCGACCCGCCGCTGCTGAGACATGCGCTCAATCAAGGGCCGCCGAGCTTGTAGGCGATGCCGAAGCTCGCCGTGTGCGTCCTCGCGGTCACGTTTGCCGTTAACCGGTCGTCGAAGGGAACACTGGGATTGAATGTGAAGAAGGTCCGGCTGAATGTTCCAAAATCGGCATAGCGGTACTCGGCGCGCATGATCCAATTGCCAATCATGCGTTCAACGCCGCCGCCGATGGTCCAGCCCAGCCTAGTCGTTGCGTGCGTCTCATTGTGCGGGAGTGTACACCAGTCGGTGGCGCCGCCGCTGGCGAAGCAGCGGCCTGCCAATTCGATCTGTTGCCAGGCGACACCGGCGGTGGCGAACAGCAATGCATCGGGCATGATCAGCGCGCCAATGCGGCCGCGTATGCTTGCATCCCAATTTTCGCTCACGGACCCGCGTGGCTGATTGATGTAGGCAAAGGGGACAGTGATATCGCTCTGCACGGTTCCCGGAATCGGCGTACGGCTTTTGCCGTTATTCGCCCAGCCGATATCCGCCTCGATCCCGGCGATCCAGATAGGCGTCACGTACCAATTGTAGCCGAGATAGCCGCCAAATCTTGCGGCGAAGTTGTCGAGTGCAGCGCTGGAATTCGGATCGGTGCTCAGGATCGATGCAAGAGTCGGCGAGACATTGGTGGTTTTCCAGGTGTTGTCCGCCCAGCGCCCGCCGATCGACAATCCGACATAGTAGCCGGCCCAGTTGGGAGAAGCGGCGGCCGCCTGCGCCTGCACGCGTGAATCCATGATCGCCAACGCAACGATCGACATACCCAAGACAACCAACTTGCGCATTACATGGTCCAAACGAGTCTCCGTCACACCATCCGTAACTGGCCCGCGGATATTGCTCAAGGCACCAAAGGACGACATCCACGCAATCCAAGTGCGTCAAATGCGACCAAGCGCCCGCAAGATTTTCCCCGGCGTGAACGGCATATCGACGAGCGGCGCAGCGCCGAGCGGGCGTAGCGCGTCATTAATCGCGTTCATCACGCAACCCGGCGCACCGGCGGTGCCGGCTTCACCCGCGCCTTTGGCGCCAAGCTCGGAATCCGCCGTCGGGGTGACGACATGGCCAACCTCGATATCCGGCATCTCGCCGGACATGGGAACGAGATAATCGGCCATGTTGCCATTGAGCATCTGGCCGCGCTCGTCATAGAGGCATTGCTCGAATAGCGCGGCGCCGATGCCTTGCACCACGCCGCCGCGCACTTGTTCGTCGACCAATTGCGGATTGATGACGGTGCCGCAATCCTCCACGCACCAGTGCTTGAGCAGCTTGACGAAGCCGGTGTCGGTATCGACTTCGAGATAACTTGCTTGCACGCCGTTGGTGAAGGCGAAGGGCCACGCGCGCGGGACATAATGCCGCGTCACCACCAATTCGGCCTGGAAGCCGGGCGGCAACGTGTCGGGGCGGAAGTAGCAGACGCGCGCGACCTCTTCGAGCGAGATGCGCTCGCGGTCGGTGCCTTTGTCCACGACCGCGCCATTCTTGATATCGAGCGTCTCCGGCTGCGCCTGGAGAATGCTGCCCGCAGCAGCAAGCACATTCTGGCGCAGCGTCTTTCCCGCCTGCCACGCGGCTTCGCCGCCGATGCCGGCCGCGCGCGACGCCCAGGTGCCGCCGCCATACGGAACATTGTCAGTGTCGCCGGTGACGACGCGCACGCGCTCGATCGGAACGCCAAAGGCACTGGCCGCGACCTGCGCCATGACCGCTTCCGCGCCCTGGCCTTGCTCGGTGACGCCGGAATGCACGGAGATATTGCCCTGCGCATCGAGCTTCATCGTGGCGCCGTCCTGCGAGGTGATGCGTGCCCCGCCGACGCCATAGAACGCCGCCGACGGATTGGTCACTTCGACAAAGGCTGCGAATCCGATGCCGCGATGCACGCCGCCTATGCGCAGGCGCGCCTGCTCGGTGCGCAGCGCCTTGTAGTCC
>JACQTM010000034.1 GCA_016210825.1 Hyphomicrobiales bacterium | reverse complement strand
GAAACCATGCAGGTGGCGGATCATGGCGACCATGATCTCGCGCAGACGTGGATCGGGTGTTTTTTCCATCGCCGCGAGCACCGAGGTGGTGACGTCATCCTGGCCTGAAATAATCATGGCGCGATCTCCAATGATCCGGCAAAGGGACGAGCCATCATGTCCCGGCAGACGGCATTTTCAAAGCAGCCCTAGCTCACGTAGTTCCTTGCGCATCGGCTCCGGCATCGCGGCCGCTCCAGGCGCTGCACGATCGAGATCGCGCGGGGCGTCCTTCGCCTCAAGATAACGCCAGCCCTGGAAGGCGCGGAATGATCGTGGCTCGACCAGCACCAGCTTCGGATCGAGCACCAAGCGGCAGCGGCTGATACCGTCATGATCGACAAATGGGCGGATATCGAGGAGGCGTTCGCGGCATAGAATTTGGCCGCGGATCACCCAATAGATCGAGCCGCCATCGAGCAGTTCCTCGCTCCGTTTCGGTACCATGCGGGTTGTGTGGACGCGTTCGGGCTTCTTGCCGCGTTTCTTTTGCGCTTTCAGCTTTTGCCGGATCCAATCCTCGAGATCCTTGACAGAGTCTGAGCCGACGCTGAGCTTGATAAGATGGAGCGGCATTCGCTAATCGTTGCTTTCGGGTTCGATGATTAGAACTTTTGCGCCTTCCGCAATCTGACTACCAGCACGCACCGCAATCGTTGCGACAACGCCATCGCAGGGCGCAACAAGCGCATGTTCCATCTTCATCGCCTCAATAACGGCGACGCGATGACCCTTGGCGACCTTCTCGCCCTTTTCGACCAATAGCGCCAATACTTTGCCGTGCATCGGCGCGCGTACGCTACCGTCGCCGTCGGCGTGATCGAAGTCGATCGAGCTCATGTCGGCAAGCCTGACGACTGTCTGGCGGCCATGGCGTAACACGTGTACGGCGTCCGCAGCCTCGATTGTCAACGCATTCAAGTCGGGCTCGGTGTCGCCGACAGTCAGCGCTGGCTCGGCTCCGCCATAGGTCATTTGCGCGGCCATCGGCTTGCCGTCTACGACGATCGGCACAGCCAACATTCGCGGGCCTGAGAGCTGAAAGGCATCGGTCGCATCCCATGGCGAAAGTGGCGTGTCTTCGTCGCGGTCGACAAGCGCATGGATGCGCGCGTTCTCACGCTTTATCAAATTCCGCGCGCCGAGCGCAGCCGCAGCCGTATCCACCTCGCGCGGTATAGCGCCAAGGGCACCCATGTTGCGATCGATGAAACCGGTGTCAAATCGTCCGCTACGAAAATCATCATCACGGCAGAGCGCGGAAAGGAATGCTAGATTGGTACGCGGTCCGGCAATTGCCGTACGATCGAGGGCGCCAGCGAGCCGGTCGAGCGCGTGCGCACGCGTTCGCCCGTGTGCGATCACCTTGCCAATCATCGGATCGTAATGGGACGTTACCTCTCCGCCCACATCGATCCCGCGGTCAATGCGGATGCCCTCGCCTACCGGCAAGTCAAGGGCGAGGATTTTCCCGGTCGACGGCAGGAAACCCCGTTCGGGATCTTCGGCATAAATGCGTGCCTCGATCGCATGTCCATCGAGCGCGATCTTCTTCTGCGGCAAAGGCAGCGATTCGCCCGCAGCAATGCGAAACTGCCATTCGACGAGATCGAGGCCAGTGACAGCTTCAGTCACAGGATGTTCGACTTGAAGCCGCGTATTCATCTCCATGAACCAGAAACCGTCTGATCTTAGCGCGCCTGTACCATCGACAATGAACTCCACAGTACCGGCGCCGATATATCCAACAGCTTTGGCGGCGGCGATCGCGGCACGGCCCATGATCGCGCGCAACTCGTCGGTCATTCCCGGCGCCGGCGCCTCCTCGATCACCTTTTGGTGCCGGCGCTGCAGGGAGCAGTCGCGCTCATTGAGATGGACAACGTTGCCATGCCCGTCGGCGAAAATCTGTATTTCGATGTGCCGCGGCGCGGTCACAAATTTTTCGATCAACACGCGGCGATCGCCGAATGCTGAATATGCCTCGCGCATTGCGCTTTGGAGCGCTTCATCGAACTCCGCGTGCTTGTCCACGCGACGCATACCCTTACCGCCACCGCCGGCGGAAGGTTTGATGAGCACCGGATAGCCGATCTCGTAGGCTTTCTGCTTGAGGAAACCGGATTCCTGACGATCGCCATGATAGCCGGGTACAATTGGAATTCCGGCCTGCTCCATCAACGCCTTGGCGCGATCCTTGAGCCCCATGGCGCGGATCGCTTCGGGCGGCGGCCCAACGAATACGATCCCGGCAACGGCGCAAGCCTCGGCGAACGCTGGATTCTCCGATAGAAATCCATAACCGGGATGGATGCAGTCGGCTTTGCTAAGGCGAGCCGCCTCAATCAGCCGCTCGATGACGAGATAGCTCGCGCGCGCGGGAGACGGTCCGATCGCATGGGCTTCGTCACAACAACGCACATGTAGGGCGTTGCGATCCGCCTCCGAATAAACTGCGATCGTACGCATGCCGAGCCGCCTTGCGGTGCGGGCAATGCGGACGGCAATCTCGCCGCGATTGGCGATAAGGACCGATGCAAACATGCTTACGGTGCAATTCTAACCATCGTGCAGGATGGCGCCAGCCGCGCGCGCGGCTATCCAATGGTTATTCGCCTAACGGATGGCGGAGCCGGGTGTGGTGTTGGCGGCGGCTGGCGGTGTCGGCGGGACGGGCACAAGTGAGACCGGCGCACCGGGTTTCTGGTCACCGCGCTTGGTGGCGACAGGCTTACGGCCGGTCGGCGGCGAGGTTTTCTCGGCCTCAGCAGCGGACGAAACTGGCGGCCCGGAAGGCTCGGCATTCATGATGCTCACCGGGGGGATCGAAGCCGCGCTCGGAAAATCGTAATGGACGGATGACGGTGCAACTGCGGGTGCAGTTGCGACCGGCGTGCCTGGTGTGGGCGTTGACGGCGATTTCTCGATCACCTCAGTACGGCCATGCCAGGTCGCTGCGTATCGATCGACCAAATTGTCGAACGTCCGCTCGCGCATATTTGCAGCAACCCTGCTCGTATCACCGATCAGACCGAATGCATCGCAAACGGCCGGCGTGCAATTGTCACGATAGGACAGAAGATGCGCAACAAGCCCGAAGCGGTCGCTTGCCGCTGCCGAACGCAGCATCGAGATGACCGTGCTAGCCTTCCCCTCACGATTGCCTAGCCTGTCGAAATCGGCGAGCAGGGCTAGTCGCGCGGATACATAAGTAATCGCGGAGGCAATAGTTTCGGGCGATGCGAATAGCGCCTTCTCGCATGCCGTCTCAACTACTTCGCCGGCGGTTCCATCGAGACAAGCGAGTGGCGATCCCGCAGCTACGGCACGCGCCGTCAATTCGCCGGCGCGGGTATCAAGCGCGCGGCGCGCGGTGTTGCGGTCGCGAAGAGTAAGATGTTCGAGCAAGCCTGCCGCTAGAATTAGCGCAATAACCACCATGGCATAGCGCGCGATTGCGCCGAGGGTCTGTCGCGGTCCCGACCGAAGGACGGCGAGTACGCCAATAACGCCGAACAAAACCAAGGCGATGAGCGCCGCCCACCACGGCATGGTTAATGTTCCGGTCGCGAAATCCAACCCCGGCATGGTGCCCCGTCACAATTCAAAGCAGCGCATCATATCACGTACGCAAAGATGCCCAAAACAGTAACGGGCGGATTGGAATCCGCCCGCCACAACTTGCCGTCACCGAACTGCGTTAGCTAACTGCGGTCATTGCGCCTTGGCGCCCGACACCTTAACGACCTTTGCCCATTTCTCGATATCGGCACGCAGGTATTTGTCGAATTCGGCGGGCGTCATCACCCGCGTCACCGCGCCCTGTTTTGCCCACGCTTCCTTTATCTCGGGCTTGTTCAGCACCTTGTTGATCTCGGTATTGAGCTTGTCGACGATGGGCTTTGGCGTACCTTTCGGCGCCATGATGCCGAGCCAGATGGTGGCTTCGTAACCCGACACGCCGGCCTCGGCGACCGTCGGCATTTCCGGCATGACCGAAGAACGCGTGGTACCGGTTGTGGCGAGCGCTTTCACCTGCCCTGCCCTCGCATTCGGCGCCATCGTGGTGATGGCGTCGAACATCATTTGCACATGACCGCCAATAACGCTGTTTCGTGCTTCACCCGAACCCTTGTGAGGCACGTGCACGATGTCGGTGCCGCTCATGGCTTTGAACAACTCGCCCGCCATGTGATACGGCGTTCCTGGTCCGGAAGACGCATAATTGAGACCGCCCGGCTTTGCTTTGGCGAGCGCGATGAATTCCTTCAAATCCTTCGCCTGCACGGATGGGTGCACGACCATGAGGAGATCGGAATAATTCACCGTCGCCACGGGTTCGAAGTCACGCATCAGTACGAACGGTTTGTTTGGGATCAACGACTCGTTCGTGGTGTGGGTATTCGACATCATCAACAGCGTGTAGCCATCAGGGGGCGACTTCGCCACAGCATCCGTACCGATCACCGAGCCAGCGCCGGGACGATCCTCAACGACAAAGGACTGCTTGAGCGTTTCCTGCAGATGCTGCGCGAGCACGCGCGCGTAGACATCGGCTGGGCCGCCCGCACCAAACGGCACGATGATTTTTACCGATTTTGCTGGATAGTCTTGGGCCACGACGTTGGGCGCGGCCCAAACGAGTCCGATAGAAAGCGCGGCAAGTGCCGCGACCCGTTGGATATATTGCATTGCATCCTCCCATTGCGCCGCTCGTGGTGGCGGCTGTTCATTTCCCTTTACCGACAAACCTCAAAACATCATGGTCTATTCCGCAAAGCTAGCATGGCAGTGCAGGCAATCCTTAAGCAACGAGACCGTGGGGCAGTCGGACTGTAGCGCCCAATGGCGGCTTACACGCCGCCCGGTGTGCGGACTGCGGTCGTGAGGTCACTCGCCGCGGCAAAGACCCCCTTCGCCTCGATCGACGTCATTGCGACCGTAGTCCGCAGATCAGTCACACCTCCCCCGCTCGCGGCAGCAAGCAGCGCTGCCGCCATCTGCGTTTCGCTCGGCGCTTCGGCGATGGTGAGGAAATCATACTCTCCGAAAGTCAGATAATAACCGATCAACCGACCGCCGGCTTTCGACAGCAACCGTGACACGGCCTCTGCCCTATCCTCCGGTTTAACGATCATGCCGCGGATCGCTTCGCGCGTATAACGGCCCTGGGTAATGTAGGTCGGCATGGCAGCTCTCCTTGCAGGCTATGATCGTTCGACACTGCGATCCTATTCAAGGCGTTGACAAACGGCAGCGAGACCGCAATGACCGATGATCGTCACGACACGTCCTTTCTTGCGACATAATCGCTTGGCAAGGCAGGTCTCAGCTATTGACCAATGAAAGCAAAATCAGCCGCGCCGCGCTGGAACAAATCAGTCCTTTGCGCGTTGCGCTGCTGCAGTTGATGTCGCGTGCTACCAGGGGAGATTTCACAATGCGCATGTTTCTGGGGATTATACTTGGCGCCGTGCTTACCGTCGCGCTCGCTTACGCCTACGATTTGAGAGCAGTCTCCTCGACCACCGGCTCTACCGCAAATGAGCAGCGCACGATGGTCAATTGGGACGTGGTCGAGTCCAACTGGCGCGAAATTAAGGCTCGCGCCCGAGAAAGCTGGGCTCGATTGGCAGGATAACTTGGAGCTTGCGCGCGCGGCGTCGGCTAGCTGCAACGAATAGTCTCAGCGATCGCGATCGAGCTGACTTTCCTTGGCGACCCGTTCGAAGGCCTCGCCGGCATTCTTGATGCGATATTGATGTTCATCGCCATCCGGCGGCAGCAGCTTGACGACCTTGAAGGATCCGGTTGCGCCGAAGCGACTGAACGGACCCGCGGTGTAGCGAACCGTTTGGCCGATGGTGAATTTGTGGGACTTCAACACGCTACTCTCCTGGATTTCAGGCAAAATTTTCGGGCCGCCGCACCCAGACTGCCTGTTCTTATGAATTTTTATTTATACCTCACTATAGCATCGAAATTCGACTTCCGGGGAAAAATTACCCCACTGAGTCAATGCAAATAATTGAATCATATCAATCGCTTGAATGAAATTACTCAACCTGACATTGCCGCCTAGCGTAATGATCCTGGCGGCGCGACGGTGGTGTTCTTTAACCCCATATCGTCGAGGGCACGGCGTACGAGGCCGGAGGCCTTGGCCTCCTCAATAAAGCCGCTGATGAATTTCAGCGCCTCTGGCTGGTTTTTCGCAATTGCTGCCCCCACGCCGGACGCGTGAAACTTGCCGTCTAGAATGCGTGCACCGGGCATGGTCGCCGCAAGACTCGACAAGGATTCCCGCGAAAGTGCGATCGCGTCCAATTTGCCGGCCACCATCATCCCTGCAAGCTCGTCAACCGACCGTGCCTCGATCAATGTTGCTTTCTTGAGAAAGCGCATGGCGCTTCGCGCGGTTGTAGTATTGGCGATGCCACCGGGGCGCACGTCTGCACGGTCGACATCCGCCAAGCTTGAGATCGCAGACCCGGCGGGAACGAGAAAGGTGCTTTCGAACAGAACATAGGGCGTGCTGAAATTGACTTTCTTAGCGCGCTCGGCATCCATCGGCATGAAGGCAACGTCTACAGCCTTGCCGGCCACTGCTTCGGTTAATTCCCCTGAGTTTGGAAATTGCACAAGTTCGATTTGTACTTCGAGTTTCCTTGCGAGGGCGGCACCTAAATCAACGGCCACACCTCGCGGTTTTCCGCTCGCCTGATCGATGGTGGCAAAAGAAGCGGACGGCGCCGTCGATACTGCAATTCCAACACGCAATTTTCCACTCGCGCCCAATTCCGTCATTACCGCCTCATTTCTGGCTGATGCAATTGCGCCCGCAAAGGCTGCGGCTGAGACGATCGAGATAATCGTCAATCGTACCGCTCGCATGGCACCCCGCTGTTTCATTTTCGATTCTAACAAATGGAAAGCGACTCGTCGCCGTCATGTTAACGTTGGGCGCGATCAGACGTTCAATTTCCCGTTGGAGCTCACCTGATCGACCGCCGTCGGCAATTTCTGCGCCAGCAGTTTCAAGGCGGCATCGACTGGCAAACCCAATTGCCGCGCAATTTGTTGAACCTGTTCATTGCTCAGCGCCGTACGCAACTGATCTGCCGTAATGGGACGATTGCTTCCGTTCGAGAGCCATGACTTCACCTGCTCGTCGAACCTATCTTTGCGTAATTTTTCGGCAATACCCTGCAACCCACCGAGGCCCGCCTTTGCAAGAATGGCCGTTACCACGGCGGGCAGCGCATCCGCCTCGGCCTGCGCCAATGCATCCTTGAGCGCCCCGCCAGCCTTGTCAAAAAATGTCACCGTTTTGATCCTCCTTCGCGTTTGAAACGAAAATATGCAACATTGACCGAAGGTTCCAAGTCCGGAGAGCCTGTCCAAACACATTCGCGCACGATAATATTGTCGATCTGTGACGTGAAATTCGCAGGCGACCTTATTGCAGAGAGTAGTACCGATCATGTCGGTCTTCAGGCGTGTCCTGCGAATGTGTCGATCACGTACGGCTTCGATTTGGCCGCCGCCAAGATGGTGTCTCGCGCCATCACGAATTGCATCGATCGCGTGGTGCACTGATAACATGGAATATGGTAATTCACGGAAGGCATGGCATCTGCAAGATTGGGAAGTGTCGAGAACAATACAATTGTCAACATTGCCGACAGGAGTGAAACGATGAGCGTACTCGGTGACATACTTGGAAAAATCTTAGGCGCGGCGAAAGCCGTCGTGTCCGGTGGATCCGCTTCGGCGGCCCCAAGCGTGGACGTGGACGCGGTTCTGACTAAAGCCGCCGCGGCGAAGACCGAAAAACTCGACTGGAAAAATTCCATTGTCGATCTCATGAAGGTGCTCGACATGGACAGCAGCCTCAACGCGCGCAAGCAGCTCGCCAAAGAACTGAAATACACCGGCGATACGAATGACTCGGCAACAATGAACGTCTGGCTGCATAAGCAGGTTGTTCAAAAACTGGTGGAGAACGGCGGCAAGGTACCGGCCAGCATGATTAAGCAATAGGTTTTGGGTTCAACGCCCGAGCAAACACAACAAAACACGATGCGGGCGGTTGCGCCGACACGCAGCCGCCCGCTAGGCTTTTGATCATGCGTGCAGCCTCTTATGAAAAAAATGGCGCGGCCCGCGACGTGCTTACCGTTGGCGAGGTCGAAACGCCGATGCCCGGTCCCGGCGAAGTGCGTGTGCGGCTCGTAGCGTCGGGCGTTAATCCGTCCGACGTCAAAACCCGCGCCGGCGCCACCCGCAAGATCGCATTTCCACGTGTGATCCCCCACTCCGACGGCACAGGCGTCATCGAGGCCGTCGGCAATGGCGTCGAAAGATCACGGGTCGGCGAGCGGGTCTGGATCTGGAACGGCCAGTGGAAACGGCCGTTCGGCACCTGTGCCGAATTCATCGCACTGCCCGCAACCCAGGCCGTGCGACTACCAGACAAGACAAGCTTCGAGGAAGGCGCCTGTCTCGGCATTCCCGCACTCACCGGTTGCCATGCCGTTACGCTTTCCGGCGCGGGAAAAGGTACGACGTTTCTCGTTTCCGGCGGCGCCGGCGCCGTCAGCCAATATGTCATCCAGTTTGCCAGGGCGCGCGGCGCTAAAATCATCGCCACGGTGTCGTCCGACGAAAAAGCACGGATCGCGCGCGAGGCTGGCGCCGATCATACTATCGATTACAAGCGGGAGAATGTCGGCGAGCGGGTGATGGCGTTGACCGACAAGCGCGGCGCCGATGTGCTGATCGAGATGGATCTGTCCGCCAATGCGAAGCTGATCCCTGCCGTATTGCGGCCGCGCGGCCGCGTCATCGTCTATGGCACGGGCGCCGAGGCGACAATCCCTGCTTTCTTCCTGCTTGTGAATTCCGTCAGCTTGCAGTTTTTCCTGGTCTACGAACTGACGACTGACGAGCGCGCGGCCGCAATTGGCGAGATCACGCGCATGCTCGAGGCTGGACGCCTGCATAACCGAATTGGGCCTGTCTTTCCTCTCGCCGACGTCGTCAGCGCCCACGAGGCGGTGGAAAGCGGCAGGACAATTGGCAACGTCCTTGTAAGTCTTGGCTAGAAGGACCGTTGTCGGCGCGGCGGATTGCGGCATAATCGGCAAGCCTTTGGCTGGAGCCGGCACATGACCCGTCCCGTAACGCCTTATCGCGTTGGCATTTATCTCGGCATCATCCAGTTCATCTTCGCGATAACCTGGACGGTTTATGTCATTTACCTGCCCCTGCTTGCCGATCAGATCGGCATCCCGCGCAGCGCGGTGTTTCTGCTGCTGCTGTTGGACCAGGCGATTTTCACCGTCACCGATTTCGCCCTCGGCGTCGTCGCCGACAAAGTATCGCGGGTCCTCGGCCGCCTCGGGTACATCGTGATTGCGATGACGGTTCTGTCTTGCGCTGCCTTCCTGGCGCTGCCGTTCATTGCCGGTGAAGGCGGCAAGGTATTGTTCCTCGCGATCATGGTGATTTGGGTCGTTACCTCCTCTGCCTTGCGTGCACCACCGCTGATGCTGATCGGTAAGTATTCCGCCAAGCCCTCGATACCTTTCTTGTCCGGCCTCTCGCTGCTCGGGCTTGGGGTTGCAAGTGCTTTCGCACCCTATCTCGCCATTACGTTGCGCGCTTACGATCCGCGCTGGCCGTTCGCCATTGCCAGCCTCGCGCTGGTTTTGACGAGCCTTGGTCTCGTTTGGGCCGAGCGTAATCTTGCCAAACAATCGGCAGCCAAGTCCGAAACGCCGGCTGGCAAATTGAAATCCATTCCAATCCTTGCGCTGCTTTTCGTTGGCGCAATGATCGTGCTCGGACTTGGTTATCAATTGCATTTTTCCATTAACTCCGCGCCGTTGTTCCGGCGCTTCACCACGGACATTGCCAATCTGCTGCCGGTCTTTTGGGTTGGCTTCTGCATTTCGTGGCTGCCGGCGAGCTTGTTGACGAAACGCTTCGGCGGTTTGGCCGTGATGGCCGGTGCTGGACTTCTCGGCGCCGCCGCGATCCTGCTCGCCGAAATCGCCGGTGCGCTCGGCGTGCTCGTGGTTGCGCAATTTGCCGCCGGCGCCGCCTGGGGCTGCATCCTGATGGCCGCGACCGCTGCGGCACTGGCTATTGGCGAAGGCGGCGCCCAGGGCCGTGTTGTTGGCTTGATGTGGTCGGCGCTCGCGGTCGCGACCTTCGCGCGGATTGCGGCCGTGGCGGTCGGCCTCAATACCGATCCATCCTTTGCCGATCTGTTCCGCTGGCTGCCGGCCGTGTGCTGGACGCTCGCAGGCGCGGCCTTGCTTTATCTCGCGGTCGTGCGCGTGCGCGAATGGGCGGCGGCGCGATAGCATCCGGCAGGCAATCAGAATTTCTCGACCCAGGGACGGACCTCGATCTCCCACGTCCAGGCGTTGCGCGGCTGTTGCAGGAGCTGCAGATAGGTTGCCGCGATGGCGTCGGGATCGAGCAGCGAATCAGGCTTGTCAGCAGGCTCCGCGCGCCGCGCGCTGCGGATGCCGCCATCAACGACAACGTGCGCCACGTGAATCCCTTGCGGGCTGAGTTCGCGCGCCAAGCTTTGCGCAAGCCCGCGCAGCGCGAATTTGCCCATGGCGAAGGGCGCCGATTGCGCGTAGCCCTTCACGCTTGCCGACGCCCCGGTGAAGAAAATCGCGCCGTGCTTGCGCGGAAGCATGCGCCGTGCCGCGGCCTGCGCCACATGGAAACCGCCGAGCGCGCTCACGGCGATCGCTTTTTCCACCTCCGCCGGGTCGAGATCGACGAACGGGCCACGGGCACGCGAGCTTGCGTTGTAGACGGCCACATCGGGCGTGAGGCTTGCCCCGTCGAGATCGGCAAAAAGTTTTTCCACCTGGTCGCGACGCGCCGCATCGCAGGGGTACGACTTGGCGCCGATCGCTTGCGCTAATTCGCCAAGATCATCGGGCGTGCGCGCCGCAAGAGCAATTTTCATTCCCTCCTTGGCGAAAGCCCGCGCCAGCGACG
>JACQTM010000220.1 GCA_016210825.1 Hyphomicrobiales bacterium | reverse complement strand
GGTCAGCACCACGTCATAGGGCGCGACGCCGCGCGTGCCACAGCTTTCCAGGAGCGAGGAATGGAACCAGCCGCGATGCTGGTCGGAGCCTTCGAGATACATCACGCTGTCCGGTCCGCCGTCTTTCTTGCGCTTGATCCCGGCGAGCGTCGGAAAGTTTTTCGGGTCTTCGAGCACGAAAGCGTGGGTCGAACCGGAATCGAACCAGACATCGATAATGTCGTCGATCTTCTTCCAGCCTTCCTTGGCGAGCGCGCCGAGAAAGCGTTCCGCCGCGCCCTTCTCGTACCAGGCGTCGGCGCCTTCCTTTTCGAAAGCATCGGCGATGCGCTTGTTGACCGCTTCATCCCGAAGAATTTCCGCCGAGCCGTCGCCCTTCTCTTTGACGAAGACGGCGATCGGGACACCCCAGGCGCGCTGACGCGAGATCACCCAATCGGGGCGATTTTCGATCATGCCGGTGATGCGGTTTTCGCCCGAGGCCGGTACCCATTGCGTGGCTTTGATTGCTTCAAGGGCGCGATGGCGCAGCGTATCAGCAGCCGTCCCCCCTCCCCGTGGTGGGGTGGGGTGGGGGGGGGGGGCCTCGGTCGCGTGCGCTCGCGACGACCCCCCTCCCTGACCCTCCCCCATCGCAAGTCGGGCCTGCCCGACTTGCGCACGATGATTCGGAACTCGGGCAAGCCCGAGTTCCGGGGGGAGGGAACAGGTCGAGATTGTCGCGGGCGTCGATTCAACATCAACGCAACACGCTGTTGTTTCGGGAGATCAAGGTTGCATCGCCGGCGTCCGCTTAATCCGCCGATGGCTTCTCGCTGCGCAGGCGCTTGATGCCGCCGCGATGTTTCTTGACCGCGATCCGCTTGTGCCGCGCGGCACGGGTCGGCGTCGTCGGCTTGCGCAAGGTGGGGCGAATTGATGCGCGGCGGATCAGGTCGATCAGCCGCGTCAGCGCATCCTTTCGATTATTGTCCTGGCTGCGGTGGCGTTGTGCGCTGATGATGAGTACACCATCTTTCGTGATTCGCCGCCCGGCAATACGCAACAACCGTACCTTCACTTCCTTGGCCAATGACGGCGAATGGCGCACGTCAAAACGAAGCTGAACGGCGGATGCGACCTTGTTGACATTCTGTCCGCCGGGACCCGAGGCACGGATGAAGCTTTCCTCGATCTCGCGTTCGTCGATGGCGATGCTGGAAGTAACGCGGATCATACCTGGCTCCCTTGCAATGCATAGTCCCACGGTCGCCATGCAAAATAACGAATCCGCGGTCAAACGGCCAACGTCATCACTCTAGCGATATCATGAACGAAGAGAAACGAGGTTACCGCGGGACAATCCCGGTCAACCGCCCTGGCCCTTCGGCCCGCTATCGGTGCTGCGTCCAACCATGGTGGCGAAAATTCCGCCATCAAGCAGGCGCTTGGCAACGCGCCGCACGTCGTCGAGCGTCACCGCATCGATCAGACCGTTGCGCTTGTTGATGTAGTCGATGCCGAGGTCGTCTAATTGTATTTGCAGCAACAAGCCGGCGATCTTGGTCGAGGTGTCGAAGTTCAGCGCGTAGGAGCCCTTGAGGTAGGACTTGGCCTTGGTCAACTCTTCCTTGGTCGGCCCTTCCGCGGCCAGCCTGCGAATTTCCGCTTCGATCAGGCCGAGCGTCTCCTTGACGCGATCGGCTCGCGTCGCCGTGCCGCCCATGAACAACGCCGCGCGCTCAAGCGGCAGCAAATAGGAATAGACCGAATAGGCGAGCCCGCGCTTTTCGCGCACTTCGCGATAAAGCCGGGAGGAAAACGAGCCGCCGCCGAGGATGTGATTGACGATAAAGGCGGGGATGAAATCCTTGTCCTTGCGCGCAATGCCGGCCCCGCCAAAACTCAGTACCGCCTGGGGCACATCGAGATCGACGAAGAGACGCTGTCCCACACCTTCGAGTTTGACGATTGGCACCGTCGCAAGCTCGCTCTTGGCCGGAAGCGCCCCGAACGCCTGGTCGAGCATAGATTTGAGCGTTTCGGCGTCGACGTCGCCCACCACCGCAACCTTGAGATGCTCGCGCGTAAATACGCGCCGGGCATAGTCGCGCATATCGTCGGCGCCGATCAGCGGCACCGATTCGAGCGTGCCATTGAGCGGCCGGCCATAGGGATGGGCGGGAAATGCCGTCTTCCACCACAGCCTGCTGGCGATATCGTTCGGGTTGGTGGTTTCGCGGCGTAACCCCGAAAGGGCTTGGGCGCGAGTGCGCTCGATGGCGTCGGCATCGAAACGTGGCGCGGTCAACGCCAAACGCAGAAGCCCGATACCTTCCTTCTTGCGCTCGCGCAGCATGCGCAGCGAACCGTAGAAATCGTCACGCTGGGAGCGGAAGCCTAATTCCACCGCGTTCCTGTCCAGCTGTTCCTGGAATGCCTTGGCGTCGAGATCGCCGGCGCCTTCGTCGAGCATGGCCGCGACCAGGTGGGCGACGCCGGGCTTGCTTTCCGGATCCTGATTGGCGCCGCCGCGAAACGCGAACTGCATGGCAATCAGCGGCACCGCCGGCTCACGCACGAGCCAAGCCTCGATTCCACCCGGGCTGACGACCCGCTCGATCGTCGTCGCTTGCGCCGGTGCGCCGAATAACGCTGCGGCGGTGAGCAGACCGATGCAAAGCCGCATGGCGTGAAGCGCGATCATGAGCGTTTGTCCTCGCGCACCAAATCCTTGACTAGGTAACCGGTCACCGAGCGGCGTTTGTCGAGCCATTGACGCGCCGCGGCGTGCACCTCTTCGAGGGTCACGGCACGGATGCGATCGGACCAAGTGAGAACGCGATCTACGCTCGAGCCGGTAGTCAGGGCGACGCCATACCAGCGCGCCAGCGTTGTCTGACTATCCTGGGCAAATACAAAATCGGAAATCAGCCGTGTCTTGGCGCGTTCGAGCTCGTCGGCGGTCACGCCCTTGGCCACGACATCGTCGATGACGCCGTCGATGGCGCTATCGAGGGCCGTGAGCGAGACATCCGGGCGCGGCGTCGCGTAAACGCCAAAACGCGTCATGTCGAGTGCCGAGCCCTGGTACCAGGCGCCCGCGTTCACCGCGACGCTTTTTTCGGCGACCAGCGTCCGGTACATGCGCCCGGTCGAGGCCGCGCCGAGAATCTGCGCGAGGACGTCGAGCGCTACCGATTCGTCTTTTTTTGCGGTCGCGATGGACGGCACGAGATAACTGCGATTCAAGCTCGGCTGCCGCACCTGCGGATCGGCCAGCGTGACCTGGCGCATGGCGTTCGGTTGCGGCTCTTGCGGCCGGCGCCGGGGACCGATTTCCGCGCGCCGCTCGACCTTGCCGTAGATATCGGTGGCAAACTTCTTTACCTCCTCGGCCGTCACGTCGCCCGCGACCACGAGGATGGCGTTATTCGGCGAATAGAAGCGCTTGTAGAAGGCGAGCGCATCGTCGCGCGTGAGCTGTTCGATCTCGTGCCGCCAGCCAATTACCGGCTTGCCGTAAGGGTGGTTCAGATAAAGCGCGGCCTGCACCTGCTCACCGAGGCGCGCGCCCGGGTTGTTGGCGACGCGCTGGTTATGCTCTTCGAGAATGACGTTGAGCTCGGGCTTCACAACGTCATCGGTGAGCACGAGACCGGTCATGCGATCGGCTTCGAACTCCATCAAGGCTTTCAGGTTTTCCTTGGCGACGCGCTGGAAATAGCCCGTGTAATCGCTGGAGGTGAATGCATTCTCGTGGCCGCCGATGGTTCCGACGAATTTCGAGAACCGTCCGGCGGGATTTTTTTTCGTCCCCTTGAACATCAAGTGTTCGAGGAAATGGGCGATGCCCGACTTACCCGCCGGCTCATCGGCGGCACCAACCTTGTACCACATCATATGGGTGACGACCGGCGCGCGATGGTCCGGGATCACAACCACCTCGAGACCATTAGTGAGCGTGAATTGGGAGACCGGCGAAGCGACAGCTTGCGCGACCGCAATCGCGGCGATTGCCGGCAGACAACCAAGCGCGAAAGCCGCAATCACTCGATGCAATCGGTTCGTCACGACAATGTTTCCGGTACTACGCCCTGTTTCGGCAACCACGGGATTCGCGGCGGCCGCACCAGGACTGTTGCTGAGATCATGCAGCAGCGCACGCCGCGTTACTGAGCCCCTACGGCGCGATCGGTCACCGACGGCAGCGGCGTTTTCTTTTCGGGCGAGATGCCATAAGGGTAACTCGGCGACGGCGTCTGATATCCGCTCGGAGGCGCGGTCAAGCTCGTGCGCGGCGGTTCGCCGCGGAATGGCTCCGACTCTTCCTTTTTCGGATTGAACAGCGAGTCCCACAATCCGCCCCTATAACCGAGTTCCGATGGCTTCAAGGTTCGTCCGATCTCACTGTCGTTGCCTGTCGAACTCGGCGTCGTCACGCGACCCGCGCCGGCCTTGCGGCCGCGCTCCAGCTCATCGGGTCGCAGCGCCCGGTCGGGATCGTTATTGGCCCATGGATTGACCGCGGCCTCTTTCTTGCGCGACTTGCGATCGGGGTCGCGCGGCCAAGCCGGATTGTTCTCGACGGCTTTGGCATTTTGCGGCAGCGGCAGATCGCGGTTCGGCGGCACGACGAGCGGCGAGCGCTCGTGATAGTCAATTTTTGCATCGCCGACATCGGCGCCCAAGCCGCGCATGATGTTCTTGAGAAGTTTCTCTTCGAAGGTTTCTTCTTTCTCGGTTTCGTCGTCATCGGCGGCGGTGGCGCTGTGCATCCCGCAGGCGAAAATCAACGCCGCGCCGAATGCGGCGGCCAGCAAGGCGCGCATCCCGCGTTTCATGTTCCAACTGCGACGCAGCATACCAATTGCCCGGTTATGCGGAGCAAATACATCCGCGGACCGGTCGCCCCCGGTCCGGATAGCTTGTACCCGCGATCAGGGCGCTTTTACGGCGCGGTCCCTAACCAGCGATTCATACAAAAGTCCGGCCACTCCGGCAACGATCCCGACATCGGCGAGGTTAAAGACGTACCAGCTAAATCGCCAGGTTCCGGCCTCGATATGCAGCAGCACGTAATCGGCCACCGCCCCATGGGCGAGGCGGTCGACGGCATTTCCAAGTGCCCCCCCGATGATAAGGCCTAGCGACATCGCCATTAACCGCGATCCCGACCGCGCAAGCCAGATCCAAAGAAGGACGACGGCAATCGCCTTGAAGATCAGCAGGAGCCACTGCCCAAGCGGGCCGTGCTGCGGGAATAGCCCGTAGCTGATGCCGGTGTTCCAGACCAACACCAGGTCCATGAACGGAAGAACATGCACCTGCCCCCTGGCGGGAAGATCGAAGACGAAAAGCAGCCAAAGCTTCACTGCCTGATCGAGCAGGCTGGTGACCGCGACCACGATCAGCCCGAGGGGCGTATGCGGGCCCCAGAGATAAGCAGGGCGCGCGCTTGGCGGGGACGCCATCGATATTATTCCGCCGCCTTGCGCACGGCTTCCCATTCCCGCAACGCCTTGGCGTCGCGCGGGGAGACATCCGGGTAGTCGGGATCGGCGCCGACACTTTCGAGAATTTTCCATGAACGCGCGCATTTTTTCCCCGTTGCGGGCCTGGGCTCGACGGCAACGCCTGACACGTCGTCGAGACGGAACGCGCCGGCCGGCCCCTCGCCTTCGACCAGCGTTGCATGGGAAGTGATGCAGATTTCGGCGAGATCGACGTCCACCAGTGCGGCGAACAGATCGGTGTCGGAGATGTAAACGATGGGCGCGGCTTCGAGCGAGGAGCCGATTTTTTTATTCGCGCGTTCGATCTCGAGCGCCCCGGTGACGACGCGGCGGACGCGGCGGACCTGCTCCCATTTTTCCGCCAGCGCCGCGTTCCGCCACGCGGCGGGAATGTCGGGAAATAATTGGAGATGCACGGACGGCGCGTCGGCGCCATAGCGCGCGAGCCATGCCTCTTCCGCGGTGAAACAGAGCATCGGCGCGAGCCATGTTGCCGTTGCGCGGAAAATATGATCGAGCACGGTGAGGCAGGCCTTGCGTTTGACCGATGAAATCGGCTCGCAATAAAGCGCGTCTTTGCGGATATCGAAATAGAACGCCGACAGATCGACGGTCATGAAGGCATTTAGGCTTGCGAAGATGCGCTTGTAATCGAAATCGCGGTAGCACTGCTTGATCAGCTCATCGAGCTCCACCAGCCGGTGCAGCATGAGGCGCTCAAGCTCCGGCATGCGCTCGACCTTGACGCGATCCTCCTCGTGAAAATGCGCGAGGTTGCCGAGCATCCAACGAACCGTATTGCGCAGCTTGCGGTAGGTGTCGACCGTGGTTTTCAAAATCTCCGGACCGATGCGCAAGTCGTCGGCATAATCGGTCGCGCACACCCACATGCGCAGGATGTCGGCGCCCGATTGCTTGATCACGTCCTGCGGCGCTACCACGTTGCCGAGCGACTTCGACATCTTGCGCCCCGCTTCGTCGAGCACGAAGCCGTGGGTCAGCACCACGTCATAGGGTGCGACGCCGCGCGTGCCACAGCTTTCCAGGAGCGAGGAATGGAACCAGCCGCGATGCTGGTCGGAGCCCTCGAGATACATCACGCTGTCAGGGCCGCCGTCTTTCTTGCGTTTGATCCCGGCGAGCGTCGGAAAGTTTTTCGGGTCCTCAAGCACGAAGGCGTGGGTCGAGCCGGAATCGAACCAGACATCGATAATGTCGTCGATCTTCTTCCAG
>JACQTM010000033.1 GCA_016210825.1 Hyphomicrobiales bacterium | reverse complement strand
TCGAGCATGAACGTCTTTTCCACGCGCACGGGCTTTGAGACGTCCATGACGATGCGCGAGCCGCCCTGCATCACCAGGCCGTAACGAAACGCTTTCACGAGGCCGCGACCCTTGTCGCCGGTCTTGGCCGGCAGATTGAACGTCACCTGCGGCAGGTCGATGACGACGCGATAGGGATCGGCCAGCGTGAAGGCGCGGATATCCACCTTGCGCGTAAGATCGACGACGAAGCGCGTCTGGCTCTCATCACCGCCGACGCGGACATCGCTCGCCACGGGGAAGCCTGCGACGGGGACCGCGGCGGACGATTTGCCCGTGCGCATCACCTCGACCGCTCCGGCGGAACCGCCGGCCAGCGCCCATAGAAAAATGCAGAAAAGGGTGGTCGCGCGCAGAGCCACGATTCGCCTCACCCCCTTCCTTACTCCATTAGGACAGGCCCGTTAATCGCTACTTAAATGCGAATTTACCATGGCGGGCCGGAGGTGGCACCGGGGCGAGGGCTTCGATTGTGCCTGGCCCCAGGAACCTCGCTGAACCGTCATTTGACCTCTCGTAAAGCCGGGCCGATAGTCCGGCCGCATAAAGGCAAAGTCATGCGCCTTGGCCGGACAGTAATTGCCCTCTTGATCGCGCTGTCGGTAGCCCTGCTGCCGGCCACGCTTGGTGCTGCATCGCCGCCGACGTCGACAGAGATGTCCATGTCCACGGTAAAGGACGATTGCTGTCCGGATCAGGCCAAGCTCTGTGACAAGACGATGGACAACTGCATGTCCATGGCTACTTGCGCTCTTAATTCATTGAATCTTTCGGTGACAACTTTTTCGCCCCTGGCGTTCCCGCTCATGACGGCGCACGCAATGCCGCCGTTCGTAAACGAGGCCGTGCACTCGCGAACGGACGGTCCGCCGCTTCGGCCTCCTCAGGCCTGATATCCCAGCGAACGATGTGACGTCACGCCGCAAGCCATGTGCTTGCGGGGACAAGTTTTTTAGCGGACGCGCTCATATGCGCTGCCGCGGATATCAAACATGAGGAGACCGAAAGATGAATCCGAATTACATCTTTGCGGCTGCTGCGCTGGCTGTATTCGGCGCATTGTCGTCACCGCAACCGGCATCGGCCGTTGAGGGCAATGCGGCTCGCGGTCAACGTGTGTTCGGCGCATGTGCCGCCTGCCACTCGCTTGAACCGAACCGCAACATGACGGGTCCAAGCCTTAGCGGACTATGGAATCGGCAAGCCGGTCATCTGGCGAGCTTCAAGCGCTATTCGCCGGCGTTGAAATCGTCCGGCATCATCTGGGCGGACAACTCACTCGATGCATGGCTTAAGGAGCCGCAGCAATTCATTCCGGAAAATCAAATGACTTTTGCCGGGATCAAGGACGATCAGCCTCGCGCTGATCTTCTCGCTTTTCTCAAGGATGCGACGCAGCCAGGCCACGCGCCTTCGGCGAACGTTCAACAAGGAGACATGATGGGAATGATGGGCGGCGGCACCTCTAGCCTCAAGAAACTGGAAGCCGCGGAACGCGTTCAAGCGATCCGCCATTGCGAGGACACTTACAAAGTCACGACTGCCGACGGCAAGACGCGCGATTTCTGGGAACAAAATCTTCGCTTTAAGACCGATTCAAGCGACGAAGGACCCGTCAAGGGGGCGCCCGCGATCCTCCGCGCCGGTATGATGGGCGATCGCGCCTCGGTAATCTTCGCGGCACCCGATGAATTCGGGAAATTTATTTCAAATGGGTGCTGACAATGAAATCACATCCGATGACGCCATACAGACCCAGTATCAAGGTAAACGTCGTGCAAACCGTACCTTACGACGGTGGCTAAGCAACGAGTAAAGCACCGATATTAAAGAATAACGACCGCCTTAATCGCTCGCGGAACCGTTATTTGACCTTCCGCAAGGATTCCTAGATATCGGTTCTGGTAACGGATTTAAATCATGTCTGTCGGCCGAACCATATTCGCGTTTTTGATTGCCGTGGCGGTTATGTCTATTCCGGTTGCGGGCAACCCCGCAGCGGCCCTGAACGCGTCAAGCCTTTCGGCTTCGGAGGCAATGCCGGATTGCTGCGACAGCGACGTGCCACCCTGCGACAAGATAGCGGCTGACTGCATGTCACTGCCGGGGTGTCCTCTCAATTCCTTCAGTCTTTCGGCCACGGCATTCGTGGACTTCGCCCTGGTCTTGCCCCGCGCGGACCTTGGCCGTCCGTTCGCTGATGATGTCCGGGGCGGACAGACGGGCAGCCCGCCGTTACGGCCTCCGCAAGCCTGATCTCCTGACTGTCGACGTGTTGCATCGCGCGTGAACCGTGGGTTCGCGCGCTTGCATGCACGGTTGCGCGAGACCGATCGCATCGGGCGCGCGGCCGAGAATCAATACATTAGGAGATCGCAATCATGAATTCGAAGTTTCTATTTGCAGCCCTCGTTGCGTCCACTGCAGCTCTGTCCGATCCGGCGTTAGCCGGCGCGGCCGATTATGTGTTTGAACCCGTCACCGCCGAGCTGAAGAAAGGCGACGGCGTGACGATCGCCGTTCGGCTCATACATAAGCCGAGCGGCAAGCCGGTTACCGGAGCTGTCATCGTCGCAACGCGCATCGACATGGCGCCCGACGGTATGGCCACGATGGACGCGCCGGTCAGTTCGGCGCCCGCGACTGAGCCGGGTGTCTATGCCTTCAAAACCGATCTTGCCATGGCCGGACGCTGGCAGTTCAGCGTGGCCGCCAAGGTGCAGGGCGAGCCGGAAACGGTTGTCGGCAAGGTCGTCTTCAAGGCGGATAAGTAAGGGAGGCGAGCATGCGCCGTGTCCGAGCCACTTTCGTTCTCGCCACCGCGGTGACCGTCGGTGCGATTGGCGGTTATTGGTATGCCGGTCTGCCGGCAGCAGTGCAGGCATCCGTTGCGCCGTCGCAGGCTGTTCCAACCGCCGAGCGCAAGATCATCTATTACCGCGATCCAAGCGGCGCGCCCTTTTGGTCGGCGACGCCGAAAAAGGACGCGCAAGGCCGCGACTATCGCCCCGTCTACGACAACGAGGATGTCTCGTTCGATCCACAACCGAAAAAGCCGCCGCAAGCGGCGGCAGCGGGTGGTGAACGGAAGATTCGCTATTACCGCAACCCGATGGGCCTGCCCGACACCTCGCCGGTGCCGAAGAAGGATTCGATGGGGATGGACTACATTGCCGTCTATGAGGGCGAGGCCGAGGATGACGGCAACACCGTCAAGATCAGCCTCGGCAAGGTCCAGCGCACCGGCGTGCGCACCGAACCGGCCGAGCTCCGCATCCTCCTTCAACCGACTCGCGCCATCGGCACCGTCGCGATCGACGAGCGGCGGCAAAATATCGTCACGCTGCGCTCGGACGGCTATATCGAGGACCTGTTCGTCAACACCACCGGCCAGGCGGTCAAGGCCGGCGAGCCGCTGTTCCGCGTTTACAGCGCGCAAATCCAGCAGGCGCAGACCGATCTGATTTCCGCCATGCGCGCCATGACACGCGGCGTCACCGGACCAGATGCGGACCGCGAGCTTAACGGCGCGATGCAACGGCTACGCAATCTCGGCGTCCCGGAAAGCCGCATCCGCGAGGTGCGCGAGACCGGCGCCAATCCGCGAACGATCGATTGGCCCGCTCCCGCCGACGGCGTGGTCATCGGCAAGCGCATCATCAACGGCCAGCGCGTCGCCGCCGGCGAGGAACTTTACCGCATCGTCGATCTATCGCAGGTGTGGGTCATCGCCGATGTCGCGGAAGCCGATCTCGCGGCCATCAATCCGGGCACGCGCGCCATCGTGACATTCCGCGCGTTTGCTGCGGAGCCGATACCGGGCAAGGTGACGTTCATCTATCCGGAGCTGAAACCGGAAACACGGACCGCACGGGTGCGCATCGAACTGCCCAATCCCGACGGCCGGTTGCGCGCGGATATGTACGCCGACGTGGTGTTTCGTACCGGCGACGGCGATGGGTCCGTTATTTCCGTCCCAGTGAGCGCCATCATCGACAGCGGAACGCGGCAGGTCGTGCTGATCGCCAAGGGCGAAGGCCGCTTCGAGCCGCGGCCGGTCAAGCTTGGCCGTCGCGGCGAAGGCCATGTCGAGATACTCGAAGGCGTCGAAATGGGTGAAGAGGTCGTCACCACGGCGACATTCCTGATCGATGCCGAAAGTAATCTGCGCGCGGCGCTCAAGGCCTTCGCCCAGCCGGAGACGCCAAAATGATCGCCGTCACCTCATCAGAATTTGATGAACTGTTCCCCTCCCCCTTGTGGGGTGGGGTTAGGGGTGGGGGTCGCGCGATGTTGCAATGCATTGCCTCACTGCACTACCTCCCACCCCAACCC
>JACQTM010000223.1 GCA_016210825.1 Hyphomicrobiales bacterium | reverse complement strand
CTCGTGCTATCCTTGCTGTTGCGCAAGCGGACGGTTTCGACCAAGGCGGCGCTGAAGCTGCTCGACGACGCCAATGCAGCAATTCATTACAACCGCGAAATACTGCAGAACGCGCTTGAACACGTCAGTGAAGGCATCGCCGTATTCGACAAAGACTTGCAATTGATCTGCTGGAACCGGCAATTCGGCGAAATTCTCAGTCTACCGCGCGAGTTGATCGGAATAGGCGTTCGCCTCGACGAGATCCTCCGTTTCAATGCCGAGCGCGGCGTGCTCGGATCCGGACCGATCGAGACACTCATTGGCGAACGAATTAACCGTTATCTATCCACGGAACCGTTCCTCGAGCGTTTCGTCGAACGCGGCCTTGTCGTCGAGGTGCGCGCCAATCGGATGCCCGACGGCGGCATCGTGACTACATTTACGGACATCACCCCCACGGTGCAGGCGGCAGAGCAACTCGAGCGCGTCAATGAATCGCTCGAACGGCGTGTGCGCGAACGCACCACCGAATTAACCAGGCTCAATGCCGCCCTCGAGCGCGCGCGCGCCGATGCGGAAGAGGCGAATATCTCGAAGACGCGATTTCTCGCCGCTGCGAGCCACGACATTTCGCAGCCACTCAATGCCGCGCGCCTTTATGTCACGTCGCTGCTGGAACGTCAGCGCGACCGGGAAACCGCGAGCCTTGCCGCGAATGTCGATGCCTCGCTGGAGGCGGTTGAGGAGATTCTCGGCGCCCTGCTCGACATCTCGCGCCTCGATAGCGGGGCGATGAAGCCGGAAATCGCGACGTTCCGGCTGGACGAAATGCTCCGTCAGATCGAGGTCGAGTTTGCGCCTCTAGCCCACGAAAAAGGTCTCGATCTCATTTTCGTGCCGTGCACGCAGGCGGTGATATCCGACCGCCGTCTATTACGGCGGCTGTTGCAAAACCTGGTCTCGAACGCGGTCAAATACACCCAGAGCGGCCGCGTCCTCGTTGGCTGCCGCCGCCGCAGGGGACGCGTTCGGATCGATGTTTACGATACCGGCCTTGGCATCCCGCAATCAAAAAAACGCGCGATCTTCCGCGAGTTCCATCGACTCGAGGAAGGCGCCAAGGTCGCGCGCGGCGTTGGCCTTGGGCTTTCAATCGTCGAGCGCATTGCCCGCGTTCTCAATCACAAAGTCGACTTCAAGTCGGCTTTGGGCCGCGGCTCGCGATTCTCAATCGACGTTCCCGCGTCGAAAACAATACCGGCAGCGCGTGCTCCCCGACAGGAAATCGTCGATCCGGAGTCGCGGCAGCTCAAAGATATGTCCGTGCTCTGCATCGATAACGACCGGCAGATTCTTGACGGAATGGAAGCGCTATTGGGCGGCTGGGGATGCCGCGTATTCAAGTCAACCGATTTGACTACGGCATTCGGTGCGATCGATGATGCCCACGTTGTCCCGAATGGCTTGCTGGTGGACTATCACCTCGATGAGGGCAATGGCATCGACGCCATCATCGCGCTCCGGCATCGGTTTAGGATTGATCTGCCCGCCATCCTGATCACCGCGGATCGCTCCCCAGATGTACGCGAACGGGCACGCGCGCAGGGTGTCGAGGTATTCCACAAGCCGATCAAGCCCGCGGCTTTGCGGGCATTGCTCGCGCAATGGCGCATCCACAGGGTTGCGGCGGCGGAATAGACAGCATTTGTGGAATTTCGATCGCGATCAGCTTTCCAGCGGCGCGACCTGCGGCCATTGGCCGAGCTCTATCTTCGCCGCCGCGATCACCGCTTGCGTCCGGCTTTCCACGCCAAGCTTCTGCAGGATCGCCGAGACGTGCGCCTTGACGGTGGCTTCCGAAACGCTGAGCTCATAGGCGATCTGCTTGTTGAGTAATCCTTCGGACAACATCATCAGCACGCGCACCTGCTGCGGCGTCAGCGTTGCCAGCCGCGCCATCAGTTCTTTCGCCTCTGTGTCCGAGCCGGTTTCGAGATCGACGTCGGGCGGCGTCCAAACTCCGCCCTTGAGCACGCGCGTGATAGCGAGACGCATGCCTTCGACGTCAAGGGTTTTCGGAATGAAGCCCGATGCGCCAAAATCCATGCAGCGTCGAATGACGGCCGGGTCTTCGTTCGCGGACACCACAACGACCGGCACACTCGGATATTGAGCACGAAGGTACATCAAGCCCGAAAATCCCCTGACCCCCGGCATTGTGAGGTCGAGAAGGATCATATCGACCTCGCTGTCCTGCTCTAGGATCTTCGCCACGTCGTCGAATGAGCCGGCTTCCGCAATTTCCGAGCGTTCGAATAGCCTGCCGACCGCTTCACGCAATGCTCCGCGGAAGAGAGGATGGTCATCGGCGATGACTAGACGATAAAGCTGCGTATCGTTCAAAATACGTCGATCCCTTAAGGACGGCGCGGTGCGGCCGGCCGCCAGCGATCTGAAATTCTAGCGCATTTTCGCGCCCTCTGCAGCAATCGCTCGGCTACCTGCGGTTTCCAATGAATTGTATGACAATATCGCGCCGATGCGGCTGCGAGCGATGCTCAACAAGGTAAATGCCCTGCCAGGTGCCAAGCGCGAGTTGGCCATCGAGCACGGGGACATGCAATGTCACTCCGGCCAGCATCGTCTTGACATGAGCGGGCATATCGTCGGGACCCTCGGTATCATGGATCCAGCCGGCATCCGTAGGCGCCAGGCGCCGCAATGCCGTCGTCAAGTCCGTGCGGACAGCGGGGTCGGCATTTTCCTGGATAATGAGCGAGGCCGACGTATGGCGAAGATAGAGAAAAAGCGCGCCTTCTCCAGCTTCGACGTCGGCCACAAAGCGACGCGCCTCCGCCGTGATCTCGGTGAAGCCTTCGCCGCCGGTCGCGACGGATAATTCCGCCGTTGCAATCAGCTGCGGGATCACGCTGCTGAACGTACCCCGCTTCATGGTCACGGTTCGAACTCGTAATCCGCCGTCAGGTCTTCCTGAGCACGTCCTTTTGCAGGTTACCGATCATTTCGACAAGCCGCCGCCAGACCTTTTCGACCACGGCCATCATGCGATCAATGTCGGCATTGCTCGGCAAGCGGAGCGTCAATTCATTCTTTTCGTCAATGCCCGCGGGTGGAGGCGCCTTGACCGAGCCCGGCAGCGACAGCCCATTTGCGAGCAACTCTTTCTTGAGCACGCCATTGTTGGATTGCAGCCGTGCGATCTCGTTTTCCAACGCGGTGCGTTCATCCGGGATTGTTTCGCATGCCCAGCCTGCAGGCCGACGGCTGCACAGCGAAACCTGCCCGGTGCGGGTATCGAGCCGCAGAAAACCGTCGGCAACGCGATTAAACGTGAAACGGCCGTCATCGTTTTCGGGAGCCGCCGTTTGCGCCGTTGCGGGTTGCAACAAAAGCATGAAGGCGAGCAGGACCACGGGAATACCGATGCGATTCATGTTGTCCTCCCCGAACACCTTGCCAGTGCTGACCGTAGCTCGCAGACCCTTGCTTCGCCACTTGCCCGCGCGCATTAGTCGCGCAGATACATCTAATTTTGACGCCGTTTGAGGTAACGCAAGGATTTCCGAGATGGCCGCAAGCAATTAATTTGAGAGTGTAATTCCCTTTTCGATTCAGGCGATTAATGGAAAAAGCGCATTTCTTGACTCACCCAGACCCCCTCAGTATGGTCCGCGCGGCTTTGGGGGCGGTGAGGAATTCGCGATCATCCGGAAACCTTCGCGAGTGTCGAGAGCATGGCCGACGGCACCCGTGATAGTGGAGATCGAGAGAACCAACCCGCCGACGAGGCTGCTCTCTCCGCGAGGCTACGGCGTCTCGGAAGCCGGCTCGACCATGTTGGGGCGAGCCGACCACTCGAAGGAAACTCGAGCGGACGAACGGCCGCTGACACGTCGGCCATGGCACGCGGGTTCCGGCTTTCGACCGAACTGGTCGCGGGCGTGATCGTCGGGGCGATTATCGGTTGGCTGTTGGATCGCTGGCTCGGAATTTCACCGTGGGGGCTCATCGTATTCCTGCTGCTCGGTTTCGTGGCCGGCGTGCTCAATGTGATGCGCGCGGCCGGCGTCAGTCCCAGCGGCAAAGCAAATAACCGCTGATAAAAGGACCGAAGACGGTCATGGCTGATCCAATTCATCAATTCCAGATCAACAAGATCGCAACGCTTGGCCACATCGGCGGCCACGAGATCGCCTTCACCAATTCCGCGCTGTTCATGGCTATTGCGGTCTCGGGCATCACCGCGCTGATGCTCGGCGCCACCATGCGCCGCAGCCTGGTGCCGGGCCGTATGCAATCGATCGCCGAACTATCCTACGAGTTCGTGGCGGATACGCTGAAAAGCTCCGCGGGAAACGAGGGGATGAAGTTCTTTCCGCTCGTTTTCTCGTTGTTCATGTTCATTCTTGTCGCCAACGTCATTGGGATCATTCCCTACACTTTCACGGTGACGAGTCACATCGTCATCACGGCGAGCCTGGCGTTGCTCGTGTTTTTGACGGTCATCGTCTACGGCATTTACAAAAACGGCTTGCGATTCCTAAAATTGTTCGTACCAAGCGGAATTCCGATATATATCCTGCCACTCATCGTCCTGATCGAGGTGATGTCGTTCCTTTCGCGGCCGATCTCGCACAGCGTGCGCCTCTTCGCCAACATGCTGGCGGGCCACATTACGCTGAAGGTGTTTGGCGGCTTCGTTACTATGCTCGGCGGGTTTGGTATCGCCGGCTGGCTCGGCGCGACGCTGCCGCTGGCGATGACCGTAGCACTCACCGCGCTCGAGCTTCTCGTCGCCTTCCTGCAGGCATACGTCTTCACCATCCTTACCTGTATCTACCTCAATGACGCCATTCACCCCGGTCACTAGACACGGAATATCTGCAAACCAACCGTCAAAAGGAGTTTAAAGAAATGGATCCGATCGCCGCAAAATATATCGGCGCTGGTATAGCCTGTATTGGAATGGGCGGCGCCGGCGTCGGTGTGGGCGCCATCTTTGGCAACTACCTCGCTGCCGCCCTACGAAACCCTTCGGCCGCGCAAGGTCAGTTTGGCAACCTGATCTTCGGGTTTGCCGTTACTGAAGCGCTTGGCATTTTCTCGCTGCTGATCGCGCTTTTGCTGCTCTTTGCGCTCTGAGAAGAGCGTGACTTGACTGGCCGCGCGGTGCGAATACCGCGTTGTAAACGAGGATCGAGCGATGGCGCAGCAAACGACTTCCACCGAGCATGTCCCCGCAAGTGGACACGGCCGTAGCTTCCCGCCGTTCGACGCGACGACATTTGCTTCGCAGCTGTTTTGGCTCGCTATTGCCTTTGTCGTGCTTTACCTCTTGATGTCACGTCTGGCGCTACCGCGCGTGAGCGCGATCATCGCGGCGCGGCAGGGCAGGATCGCGGGCGATCTCGCGGAAGCTGAAAAACTTAAAGGCAAGACCGAAGCCGCCCTCGCGGCCTATGAAAAGACGCTCGCAGAGGCCCGTGCCGATGCACAATCCATCGCCGGTCAAACCCGCGATCGGCTGATGGCGCAATCCGACAAAAGCCGTAAAGCGCTCGAAGCCAAGCTCAACGAGAAGCTCGTGCAGGCAGAAAAGACTATCGCTGCAACGAAGTCGGCGGCGATGGCCAATGTCCGCGGCATTGCGACAGATGCAGCGACAGCAATTGTCCAGCAGCTCATCGGCGCTGCGCCAGGCGACAAAGCCGTCGCTCATGCCGTCAGCGAGGCGCTGAAGAGTTGAGGACCAGCCATGTTCGAAGCTGAATTTTGGGTTGCCGCTGCGTTCGTAATTTTCTTGGGCGTACTCGGTTATTTCGGCGTGCATCGCATGTTGCTCGACGCCCTCGACCGGCGCTCAGTCCGCATCAAGGCCGAGCTCGATGAGGCACGCCGGCTCAAGGACGAGGCGGCGAAGCTTCTGACTGAATACAAGCGACGGCAGAGCGCCGCCAAGGGCGAAGCCGACGCGATTGTCGCTGGCGCGAAAGCGGAGGCCGAACGTATGGCGGCCGAGGCCAACGCCAAGCTCGAGGATTTCGTCACGCGCCGCACCAAGATGGCCGAGACAAAAATCGCGCAGGCCGAGGTGCAGGCGCTCGCCGACGTGCGCAGCGCCGCGGCCGAGGCGGCGGTTCGCGCCGCCGCAACAATCCTTGCGCAGACCGCGACTGGCAAGGTCGCCGATACGCTAATTGCAAAAAGCATTGAGGTCGTGAAGAAGAATTTGATCTAAACATTGCGCGGGGCTCGTCGCGATATTCATTTTGCGTCATGCCCCGTCGTCAAATTGT